>JAYTHL010000560.1:0-2611 GCA_043732605.1 Rhizobacter sp.
GCCGTGGCCGTCGCGCCGGGCGCCCGCACGCGACTGGCAGAACGCGAGCAGCGCCAGCAGGCCCCAGACCTCGGCGGCCTGGGGCGCCAGCGAGGTGAGCATCGCGGCGAGGTCGATGGCCTCGCGCGCCAGGCCGACCTTCATCGCATCGGTGCCGGCGACGTCGTCCCAGCCGGTGCCGTATGCGGCGTAGACCGCCTCGAGCACGTCGCCGAGACGCTCGGGCCACTCCGACGCTTCGGGCACCTCGAAGGCGATGCCGGCGGCGCGGATCTTGGTCTTGGCGCGCACGAGGCGCTGCGAGAGTGCCGCCGGCGAGACGAGGAAGGCCGACGCGATGCGCGCCGCATCGAGGCCGAGCACGACCTGCAGCATCAGCGCCGGTCGCGCCGCCGGGTCGATCGCCGGATGCGCACACACGAACATCAGCTTCAGCCGCTCGTCGGGGAACGCGGCCTCGCTGGCCACAACGGGCAGCTCGCCGAAGACGATGCGCATCGTCTCCTCGGCGCCGGCCTCGACGCGGCCGTGGCGCCACGTGTCGTGCAAGCGTCGCCGCGCCGCGGTGAGCAGCCAGGCCTCGGGCGAATCGGGCACGCCGTCGACCGGCCAGTGGACGAGGGCCGCGGCGAACGCCTCGCTCAGCGCGTCCTCGGCGGCGGCGATGTCGTGCGAGCGCGCAGCGAGGTAGGCGACGAGGCGGCCGTACGACGCGCGGGCGACCGCGGCTGCGGCGGCGCTCGGCGGCGCGGCGGTCATCGTGTCCGCGCTCTCAGCGACTGGCGCCCATGACGAGGACCGGACGCACCTCGACGCCGGCGCTCTGCGCGCTCGGCGAGCGCGCCGCCCACGTCAGCGCCGTGTCGAGGTTGGGCACCTCGATCACGAAAAAGCCCCCGAGCTGCTCCTTGGTGTCGGCGAACGGGCCATCCTGGACCCGGCGCTTGCCGTCGACCATGTGCAGCGTCGTGCCGGTGGCGGGCGGCTGCAGGCCGGAGCCGCTCTTGACGATTCCCGAGGCGTGCATCGACTCGATGTACGCCTTCCATCCAGCCCAGTAGGCCGCAGCCTTGGTCGGGTCGTCCCGCTCGGCGAAATCGTCCTTGGACTGGTAGAGCATCAGCATGTATTCCATGGTGTCCTCGATGAAGATCGAACGCCGATTTGACGTCCGTGATGGGTGACGATCGAGACCGGTGGATTTCGACAGGCGAGCCTCGCTCCTGAGCGCTAGCGACGGTCGAACAGGCGCCGCAACACGCCGCGCACCGTGACCGCGTCGGTCGGAATGTGCGTCTCCTCGAGCACGCCGGCCATGCGCTGGACGCGGCGCGGGCTGCGCTTGGCGCTCCACACCAGCAAGTCGATGAGCCAAGGATATTCGTTGGCGCGGTTCGCCTCTTCGTAGAGGTCGAAGCGCGGCTTGAGCGCGAGCACGCGCGCTGCGTAGTCGGCGCGCACGGCCGCGTCGGCATCCGGGCTCGGCGCAGCGTCGGTCGCGAGGATCGCCTCGGCCGCGTGGATGCCGGTCTCCATCGCCTTGCCGATGCCTTCGCCGGTGAACGCATACGTGCTGCCCGCCGCTTCGCCGGTGACCAGGATGCCGGGTGCTTCGAGCCGCGCGCCTTCGAGCGAGCAGCGCAGCGGTGCGCCCTTCAGCTCCTGACCGGCGTCGGCGAGCCAGGTGCCGCCGTCGACGAGCTCCTTCGCCGGTGCGTAGAGATCCTTGAACGCGGCGAAGACCTCGCGCAGGTTGACGTCCTTCATCTTGTGCCGGCCGTCCTTGCCCTCGCGGTGGCTCTGGGCGACGCCGACGCCGATGTTGAAGACGTCGTCGCCGCACGGGAAGACCCAGCCGTAGCCGGGCGAGAGTCGCTTGTGCCAGACGACCTCGAGGCTCGTGATGCGGGCCGTCAGCGCCGGGTTCCTGACGTAGCCGCGCAGGGCGATGCCGCTCGGCGTGCGCCGCTCGCACATGCCGGCGGCGATCGTCGCCTGCGGCTGCGCGCCGCTCGCGAGCACGAGCCAGGGCGCGCGGATCTCGCGCACGCGGTCGCCGTGCTGGACCTGCGCGCCGACGACGCGGCCGGTCGCGGCGTCGCCTTCGCGCAGCGGCGCCGTGAAGCGCACGGGCGCGAACATGCGCGCGCCAGCGGCGACGGCCGCGTTGCAGACGATCTCGTCGAGACGCTTCCTCGGCAGCACGGCGAGCCTCCCGGGCACCTCGATGCGGCCGCCCCGCGGCGCGATGCAGGCCAGCGTCGTCGCCGAGCGCGCCTCCGCCATCACCGCATCGAAAACGCCGAGCCGCTCGAGGGCGCGGTGCGCATCGGGGATGAGGCCGTCGCCGCAGACCTTGTCGCGCGGGAACGCGTGCGCATCGACGACGACGACGTCGCGGCCGGCGCGCGCGAGCAGTTGCGCGCAAGCCGCGCCGGCGGGACCCGCGCCGACGACGATCGCGTCGCAGTGATCGGGAAGGAGATCGAGGTCGAGGTTCATGAAGGCCGGTGACTGTGGGGTGCGGGCGACGGCTGGATGATGCCCGGGCCCATGCGCCAGGACGCGAGCAAGGCGGCGGCGGTGATCGCGCCGATCAGGGCGAAGGTTT
>JAYTHL010000561.1:0-2606 GCA_043732605.1 Rhizobacter sp.
GCCGGCGGCGATGCCGTCGGAGAACGCCGCGCCGAGCTTGCCCAGCGCCTTCGGCGGCAGCTCCTCGACGAGCAGCTCGACGAGGAGCGGCCGGACCGCGTCGCTCGCCGTCACGCCGGCTGCCCGGCGGACACGGGGCTCTTCTTCGCCGCGAGCTGCGCCACGACCTCGTCGGCCCATGCCTTCGGCGCCATCGGAAAGCCGAGCCGCGCGCGGCTCTCGAGGTAGCTCTGCGCGACGCTGCGCGCGAGATTGCGGATGCGCCCGATGTAGGCCGCGCGCTCGGTGACGCTGATCGCGCCGCGCGCGTCGAGCAGGTTGAAGCTGTGCGCCGCCTTCAGCACCTGCTCGTAGGCCGGCAGGGCAAGCGCGTCCTTCACCAATGCCTGCGCCTGGCGCTCGTGCGCGGCGAAGGCGACGAGCAGAAACTCGACGTCGCTCTTCTCGAAGTTGTAGGTGCTCTGCTCGACCTCGTTCTGGTGATAGACATCGGCATACGTGAGGCCATCGGTCCACTGCAGCTTGTAGACGTTGTCGACGCCTTGCAGGTACATCGCGAGGCGCTCGAGGCCGTAGGTGATCTCGCCGGTGATCGGCTTGCAGTCGATGCCGCCGACCTGCTGGAAGTAGGTGAACTGCGTCACCTCCATGCCATTGAGCCAGACCTCCCAGCCGAGGCCCCAGGCGCCGAGCGTCGGGTTCTCCCAGTCGTCCTCGACGAAGCGCACGTCGTTGCTCTTCAGGTCGAAGCCGAGCGCGGTGAGCGAGCCGAGATAGAGATCGAGGATGTCGGCCGGCGCGGGCTTGAGCACGACCTGGTACTGGTAGTAGTGCTGCAGGCGGTTCGGGTTCTCGCCGTAGCGCCCGTCCTTCGGCCGCCGGCTCGGTTGCACGTAGGCCGCCTTCCATGGCTCGGGCCCGAGCGCGCGCAGAAAGGTCGCGGTGTGGCTCGTGCCGGCGCCGACTTCCATGTCGTAGGACTGCAGCAAGGCACAGCCATGGTCGGACCAGTACGACTGCAGGCGCAGGATGATTTGCTGGAACGAGAGCATCGCGGCCCGGTTTGTCGTCGAAGGCTGGGGCTGCGAGAGCAGCACCGGTGATGCGACGATTTTAGGGGCGCGGCCTGGCGCGCATCCGCCAGCGACCGGCTCCGAGCAGCGCGGCGACCGCGACGAGCCACATCGGCCAGAGATCGAAGCGGCCGGCCCACGACGCGAACGGTGTCAGCCCTTGACGCCCTTCGACCGTTCCTTCCAGGATGCCGCGCGTGAACGGCGGCAGCGACTGGCGCACGACGCCGCGATGATCGATCACCGCGGTCGCGCCCGTGTTGGTGGCGCGGATCATCGGCCGCTGCAGCTCGAGCGAGCGCATGCGCGAGATGCGCAGATGCTGCTCGACGGCGATCGTCTGCCCGAACCAGCCGATGTTGCTGATGTTGGCGAGGATCGTCGGCGCCGTCGCCTCGGGCACGAAGCGCGACGCGAGCTCCTCGCCGAACAGATCCTCGTAGCAGATGTTCGGGGCGACGCGCTCGCTGCCGACGTCGAACGACGGCGCCGTCATCACGCCTCGGTTGAAGTCGCCGAGCGGAATGTTCATGAGCGCCGTGAACCAGTGGAAGCCCATCGGGACGAACTCGCCGAACGGCACGAGGTGGTGCTTGTCGTAGCGATAGAAGCCGTTCGGCATCGCGCCCGACGCCTGCGACAGGCCTAGCGCGGAGTTGGTGTAGCCGACCTCGTCGTCGCCCATCGGGATGCCGATGATGGCCGCGCGGCCGGGCACGCGGAAACGCGCGAGCAGGTCGTCCCAGTAGCTCGGGTCGAGCTGCGCCGGCAGGAGCGGGATCACGGTCTCGGGGCCGACGACGAGCTCGCCGCGCGCCGCCGCGAGCTGGGCAGCCGTGCCGCCGAGCGCGTTCTGGATGAAGTGCTCCTCGAACTTCTCGTGCTGCGGCACGTTGGTCTGGAGCAGCGAGACGGTGAGCGTGCCGGTCGGCCGGGTGAAGTCGATGCGGCCGAGCAGCGCGCTCGCCGCCAGGGCGACCGCGAGCGCGATGCCGGGCGCGAGCCACTCGCGCGCCCGGCGCAGGTTCGACAGGCCGAACGCCGCCGCCAGGCCAGCCGCGACCGCGCCGATGCCGTACACGCCGATCCACGGCGCGAGGCCGGCGAGCGGAGCGTCGACGTGGGCGTAGCCGCTCGCGACCCACGGAAAGCCGGTGAAGATCACGCCGCGCGCGAGCTCGGCGAGCAGCCATGCGGCGGCGAACAGGATCGCGCCGCGCGCGCGCCCGCCGCGGTGCCAGCGCGCGACCAGCGCCATCGCCGCCGCGAGATAGAGCGAGAGGAAGGCCGCCAGCCCCAGCACCGCGAGCGCCGCGAGCGGTGCTGCGAGGCCGCCATAGCGGTGCATGCTGATGAAGAGCCACCAGGTGCCGGCGCAGAGCCAAGCCGTGCCGAACGCCAGGCCGAGGGCCGCCGCGCGACGCGGCGATGACCGGCCGACGAGGCCCGCGAGCACCGCGATGGCGACGATCTGCAGCGGCCAGAGGTCGCCGTCGACGTCGGCCAGCGTCTGGGCGGCGCCGAGCGCGGCGA
>JAYTHL010000562.1:0-8725 GCA_043732605.1 Rhizobacter sp.
TGCCGCCCTTCGTCACCAAGGCGGCCGAGGAATGGTTTCGCCAGCCGCTCATCGCGAGCTTGCGCGGCGCGGGGCTGACGAGCGACTGGTACTCGACGACCTCGTCCGACCCGGCCGACCGCACGCTCACGATGGGCAGCGTCGGGCCGCAGGTCGGGCGCAACGCCGCGGGCCTGCGCAACGCCGTGAGCCTGCTCGTCGAGACACGCGGCGGCGGCCTCGGCCGCGTCGACCTGAAGCGACGCGTGCAGGCGCAGACGGTGGCCGTCGCGAGCGTGCTCGCGAGCGCGGCGGGGCATGCCGCCGACCTCGTCAAGCTGCGCCAGTTCGTCGATCGCGAGACCGCGTCGCGGGCCTGTCAGGGCGAGATCGTGATCGAGGCCGCGCCGACGCCGAGCGAGTACGCGACCTCGATGATCGACCGCGAGAGCGGCGCGATCCGCAACGTCACCGTGTCGTGGGAGTCGGCCCTCCAGTTGCGCAATCTGAAGAGCCGGCCGCGGCCGTGCGGCTACTGGCTCGCGCCCGGCGAGACCGACGCCGTCGCGAAGCTGCGGCTGCTCGGCGTCGAGGTGTCGCAGCTCGACGAGCTCGCCGAGATGCGCGGCGAGACCTATCGCGAGAGCGGGCGCGAGACGATCGGCGTCGCGTCGCCGCAGGCTGCCGCGCTTCACGCCGGCGCGACGACGCGGCTCAGGGTGCAGACGATGCCGGCGCTCCTCGACGTCGCCGCCGGTGGCTTCTACGTATCGCTCGAGCAACCGCTCGCCAACCTGATCGTCGCCGTGCTCGAGCCCGAGGCGCCGTCGAGCTACGCCGCCAACGGCGTGATTGCATCCGTTGCCGGCGAAGCGCGTATTCTTCTGAGGCCGGATGTGCGGATGTCGCCGGTGCCGTAGCGTCGCGACAGGCGCCGCGTGTAAGAAGCGCGCCGGCCGCGTCGACAGCCGCAAGAGCAGATCGGGAGCAGCCACGCATGGACATCGAAGCAGACAGGGCCGGGACGCCGCGGGCGCGCACGGCCGACACGGTCGGCGGCACGAGCATCTACCGGCATCGCCTGCCGGTGCGCCTGATGCACTGGATCAACGTCGTCTGCATGACGATCCTGCTCGGCAGCGGCCTCAACATCTTCAACGCCCATCCGACGCTCTACTGGGGCAACGACTCGGTGACGGGCACGCCCTGGCTCTCGATCCGCGGCGAGAACACGCCCGCCGGCCCGGTCGGCAAGACACGCCTCGGCAGCACCGACTTCGACACCACCGGCGTGCTCGGCGTCTCGAAGGTGAACGGCGACGTGACGTCGCGCGGGTTTCCGAGCTGGGCCACGATCCCCGGTCCGCAGTGGCTGGCGATGGCGCGCAACTGGCATCTCTTCTTCGCCTGGCTCTTCGTCGTCAACGGCGTGCTGTACGTGCTCTACACGATCTTCAGCAAGCATCTCGTGCGCGACCTGATCCCGACGCGCGAGGAGCTCCGGAACATCGGCCACTCGATCGCCGACCACATCAAGTTCAAGCATCCGACCGGCGCTGCGGCGACGCGCTACAACGTGTTGCAGAGCCTCGCGTACCTGATCGTGATCCTCGTGCTGCTGCCGCTGATCGTCTTCGCGGGCATGGCCTTGTCGCCGCGCCTCGACACGGTCTTCACCGGCTGGGTTGACCTGCTCGGCGGCCGACAGTCGGCGCGCTCGCTGCACTTCCTCGCGGCCGCAGGTCTGCTGCTGTTCGTCTTTATCCACGTCTTCCAGGTCATCGTCGCCGGCGTCTGGAACGAGATGCGCTCGATGATCACCGGCTGGTACAAGGTGCCCGCCGATCGTCCTGCCGTCGAGGAGGTTCGCCCGTGACCAAGACTTACACGCTCGTGCGCGCGCGCCAGCGCGATCGGCGCCATCTTCTGCGCGCGGCGTTCGCTGCGGCGGGCGCGGCAGCGCTCACCGGCTGCGACAAACTTTCGAACAACGAGGCCTTCGTCGACACGCTGAAGAGCGCGCAGCGCCTCAGCCATGCCGCCGCCGGCGTCGTCGCTCCGAAAGGTGCGATGGCGCAGGAGTTCGGCCAGGCCGACGTGGCGCCGGTGTTCCGCAGCAACGGCACGCTCAGCCCGATGGACGCCGACTACGTCGCCCTGCGCAACGCCGCCTTCGCCGGCTACAAGCTCACCGTCGGCGGCTTGGTCGAGAAGCCCGCGGAGTACACGCTCGACGCGCTGAAGGCGATGCCGTCGCGCACCCAGATCACGCGCCACGACTGCGTCGAGGGCTGGAGCTGCATCGGCAAGTGGAAGGGCGTGCAGCTCGGCGCGATCCTCGACATGGTGCAGCCGAAGCCGGACGCGAAGTTCGTCCTCTTCCGTTGCTTCGACTCGATGGACGGCCCGTCGCTCGACGAGCACGATTCGCGCTATTACGAGAGCATCGACCTGAGCGAGGCGCGTCACGCGCAGACCATCCTCGCTTACGACCTCAACGACAAGGCGCTGCCGGTCAGCAACGGCGCGCCGTTGCGCTGCCGGGTCGAGCGCCAGCTCGGCTACAAGCAGGCGAAATACATCCGGGCGATCGAGCTGGTCAGCGACTTCTCGAAGATTCGCGGCGGCAAGGGCGGCTACTGGGAAGACGAAGGCTACGAGTGGTACGGCGGCATCTGAAAGGCAACGACATGACGACCACATCCTGGCTGCGAGGCCTCGTCGCCGGCGCGGCGCTGGCGGCAGCCACGCTCGCCGGCGCCGGCGAGACGCCGTTCAAGCAGGCCGCGTTCGATCAGGCTGTGGCGGCTGGCAAGCCGGTCGTGGTCGACTTCCAGGCCTCGTGGTGCCCGACCTGCAAGGCGCAGAAGCCTCTCGTCGATGCGCTCCTGAAGGAGCCCAAGCGCAAGAACCTGACCCTCTTCGCCGCCGACTACGACACCGAGTCGGCGCTGAAGCAGAAGCTGCGCGTCACGCAGCAGAGCACTTTCGTCGTCTTCAAGGGCGGCAAGGAAGTCGGCCGCTCGACCGGCGAGACCGATCGCGCCGCCATCGCCGCGCTGTTCGACAAGGCGCTCTGACGCTTTCGCGGCGCCGCCGCTTCGGCCGCTCCGCACCGCATGGACTTCGGCGCCTCGACCTACGGGCTCGGCTTTCTCGCCGGCGCGCTCTCGACGCTCTCGCCCTGCGTGCTGCCGCTGGTGCCGATCCTCGTCGCCGGCGCGTTCGCGCAGCACCGGCTCGGCCTCTGGGCGCTGGCCCTCGGCCTGGCGACGTCGTTCACGATCGTCGGGCTTCTGGTCGCGACGGTGGGTTTCTCGCTCGGCATCGACGGAGTCGTCGTCCATCGCGTCGCGGGCGTCCTCCTGATCGCGTTCGGCGCGGTGATGGCGTTGCCGGCGTTGCAACGCATCTTCACGCGCGCGACCGCGCCGCTCGCCGCGGGCGGCGCTCGCGCGCTGGCGCGCGTCGAGGGTCGCGGCTGGCAAGGCCAGCTCGCCGTCGGCGCGCTCCTGGGCATCGTCTGGACGCCGTGCGTCGGGCCGACGCTCGGCGCCGCCTCGATGCTCGCGGCGCAGTCGAGCCGGCTGGTCGAGGTGGCGGCGCTGATGCTCGTCTTCGGCATCGGCGCGGCGACACCGCTGCTGGTCGTCGGCACGCTGTCGCGCCGGCTCGCCGCGCGACGCACCGGCGCCTGGCTCGGTGCCGCAGAGACGACGCGGCGCGTCCTCGGCGTGCTCCTCGTCGTGGCCGGCGTTCTCATCGTCGCCGGCGCCGAGCGGACGGTCGAGACCTGGCTGGTCGAGCACTCGCCCGACTGGCTGACGACGTTGACGACGCGCTTCTGAGCGCGGCTAACGCCGCTTCGTGCCACCGAGGATCGAGCCGAGCACGCCGCGGATGATCTCGCGGCCGACGCTCGAGCCGATCGAGCGCACGGCCGAGCGCGCCGCCGATTCGGCCAGGCCCTCGCGCTTGCCGCCGCGCGGACCCGTGGTGCCGAAGATCGCGCCCTTGAGGCCATCGAAGATGCCGCCGCCAGCGCTCGCCGGTGCCGTCGCACCAGGCGAAACGGGCGCAGTGCCGGGGGCCGCGGCTGCCGCGCCGCCTCGCGCCGCCTCGACGCGACCGCTCAGCTTCTCGTACGCTGACTCGCGGTCGATCTTCTTCTCGTAGACGCCGGCGACGAGCGAGCCGGCGATCAGCGCCTTCCTCTCGTCGTCCGTGATCGGGCCGATGCGGCTGCCCGGCGGCAGCACGAAGACGCGCTCGGTCACCGACGGCCGGCCCTTCTCGTCGAGCAGGCTCACGAGCGCCTCGCCGGTGCCGAGCTCGGTGATCGCGGTCTCAATGTCGAGCTCGGGATTGGCGCGCATCGTCGTCGCGGCTGCCTTCACCGCTTTCTGGTCGCGCGGCGTGAAGGCGCGCAGCGCGTGCTGCACGCGGTTGCCGAGCTGGGCCAGGACCCCGTCTGGCACGTCGAGCGGGTTCTGCGTCACGAAGAACACGCCGACGCCTTTGCTGCGCACGAGGCGCACGACGAGCTCGATGCGGTCGAGCAGGACCTTGGGCGCCTCGTCGAAGAGCAGATGCGCCTCGTCGAAGAAGAAGACCAGCTTGGGCTTGTCGAGGTCGCCGACCTCGGGCAGCCGCTCGTAGAGCTCGGAGAGCATCCAGAGCAGGAAGGTCGCGTAGAGACGCGGGCTCGTCATCAGCCGGTCGGCGGCGAGGATGTTGACGACGCCCATCGCGTGGCCGTTCATCGACGTCGTCTGCATGAAGTCGGCGATGTCGAGCATCGGCTCGCCGAAGAACTTGTCGCCGCCCTGGGCGTCGATCTGCATCAGGCCGCGCTGGATCGCGCCGACGCTGGCCGCGCTGACGTTGCCGTAGCTGGTCTGGAACGTCGACGCGTTGTCGGCGACGTGCTGCAGCATCGCGCGCAGGTCCTTGAGGTCGAGCAGCAGCAGGCCGTTGTCGTCGGCGATCTTGAAGACGAGCTGGAGAACGCCTTGCTGCGTCTCGTTGAGGTCGAGCATGCGCGCCAGGAGCAGCGGGCCCATGTCGCTCACCGTCGCCCGCACCGGATGTCCTTGCGCCGATTTCTCGTCGGCGAACACGTCCCAGAGCGTCGCCGGGCACGCCGCGGACACTGGCGCGTCGATGCCGCGCTCCTTCAGCAGTGCCGTCATCTTGGTGCCCATCGCTCCAGGCTGGGCGATGCCGGTGAGGTCGCCCTTGACGTCGGCCATGAACACCGGCACGCCCTGGCGGCTGAAGTTCTCGGCCAGCGTCTGCAGCGTCACGGTCTTGCCGGTGCCGGTCGCGCCGGTCACCAGGCCGTGCCGGTTCGCCATTTCCGGCAGAAGGACGCACTCGGTGCTGTCGTGGCGGGCGAGCAGGATCGGTTCGGCCATGATGTCGCGCGCGGAGAGGGGATGAGGCAGTTTAGGGCCGGCCCGGCACGGCGTGCGAGCTCTCCGCGCACCGCCGTCGCTCGCCTCGCGTCGACCCGCGTTGACATCGGCGTGTGCCGTCGTCGACCATCGCGCACTTTCATTCATCGACCTGACGACCATGCTTCGACCGACCCGCCGATTCCTGCTGCTCGTCTGCATCGCCCTGCTCGCGCCGATCGCGGCGCAGGCCGACGTCGCGCTCGACTGGCTCTCGACCAGCGAGGAGGCGACCGCCAAGCTCGGCGGGCGCACCGACCGAGCCCGCGCCATCGCCTGGCTTGCGGCCTTCAACGCGCTCGACGCGATCGATCCGCGCTATCAGCCGTACGCACCGGCGCCGGCGCCGGTGCCTTCGGCCGGGCTGCGACCCTCGACCGACGCGGCTCTCGCCGCGGCGATCTACACCGCGCTCGTTGTCGAGCCCGACGCCGACCAGGCGCTGCTCGTGCGGCGCTACCGCGAGACGCTGGCGAGCGTGAAGTCGGCACCCGAGCGCGAGGCCGGCGCGATCCTCGGCCAGCAAGCGGCGCTGATGCTGCTCGCGGCGCGCTCGGCCGATCGCCTCGGTCGCGTCGAGCCGCCGACGCGCGAGGCCGCTGCCGGCGTCTTCGTCGCGCCGGGCTACGCCAAGATGCCGCGCTCGATCGTGATCACGCGACTCACCCCGTTCGGCGTGCGCTCCGTCGACGCCTTCGACCCCGGCCCGCCGCCGGCGCTCGGCAGCGACGTCGCTGCCCGCGAGATCGCCGAGACGCGTTCGCTCGGATCGATCATGAGCACGGCCCGCAGCGGCGACCAGAGCGGTGCCGCCGTGTTCTGGAACTCGGGCGATCCGTCCGACTTCTCGTCGATGCTCAAGACCCTGCTCGAGCCGAGAAAGCTCGAGCCGCTCGACGTCGCACGCATGCTCGCGCTCGACGCGATGATCTCGGTCGACGACAACATCGTGAACACGACCTTCAAGGAGCGCTACGCCCACTGGCGGCCCGAGAGCGCCATCGCCGGGCCGTTCGCGGCGGCGGCCGACCGCGACCCGGACTGGCAGTCGCTCGTGCGCGTGCCCAACAGCCCGCAGTACCCCTCGGGCGGCGGCAACTTCGCCGGCGTCTTCGAAGTGGAGATGCCGCGCCTGTTCGGCGTCGCCGGTCCGATCGAGTGGCGCAACAGCCAGACCGGCCAGGCCCGGCGCTGGCCCGGCGCCGCGCAGGCGGCCGACGAGATCGCTTCGTCGCGGATCTGGGCGGGCGTGCATTTCCGCAGCGCGGTCGACGCGGGCCGTCGCGTCGGACGCCAGATCGCGACCGAAATCCTCGACCGCCAGCTGCTGGCGCGCTGAGCCGATCGGCCGCGCCTCTAAAATCGAGGCCCTTTCCAAGCGCCGGCGACTGCGAGTCGCCCGGCACCCGAACCGCCATGGCCGGTCATTCCAAGTGGGCGAACATCCAGCACCGCAAGGGCCGCCAGGACGAGAAGCGCGGCAAGGTCTGGACGCGCCTGATCCGCGAGATCGTCGTCGCCGCGCGCGCCGGCGGCGGCGACCTGTCGATGAACCCGCGCCTGCGCCTGGCGGTCGAGAAGGCCAAGGGCTCGAACATGCCGGCCGACACGATCAAGAAGAACATCGACAAGGCGACCGGCAACCTCGAAGGCATGCACTACGAGGAGATCCGCTACGAGGGCTACGGCATCGGCGGCGCGGCGATCATCGTCGACTGCATGACCGACAACCGCGTGCGCACCGTCGCTGAAGTGCGCCACGCGTTCAGCAAGTACGGCGGCAACCTCGGCGCCGAGGGCTCGGTCGCATTCCAGTTCAAGCACTGCGGGCAGATGGTGTTCGCGCCCGGCGCGAACGAGGACAAGATCATGGAAGTCGCGCTCGATGCCGGCGCGGATGACGTGATCAACGATGACGACGGCGCGATCGAGGTG
Source organism: Rhizobacter sp. (assembly GCA_043732605.1). Lineage (GTDB taxonomy): Bacteria > Pseudomonadota > Gammaproteobacteria > Burkholderiales > Burkholderiaceae_C > Schlegelella_A. The sequence continues at coordinate 7,371 of JAYTHL010000562.1, forward strand.
CTCTCGTCGCCGCACGACCTCGAGGCGGTGAAGGCGGCGCTCGAGGCGGCGGGCCTCAAGCCCGACGTCGCCGAGGTCACGATGCGGCCCGAGAACACGGTGACGCTCGAGGGCGAGGATGCCGAGCGCATGCACAAGCTGCTCGACGTCATCGAGGATCTCGACGACACCCAGGCCGTCTTCCACAACGCCGAGATGCCGGCGTGACCGGCCGGCGCGGCGCGAAGGCCTCATCGTGAAAGTGCTCGTGATCGGCTCCGGCGGCCGCGAGCACGCGCTCGCGTGGAAGCTGGCGCAGTCTGCGCGCGTGCAGCGCGTCTACGTCGCGCCCGGCAACGCCGGCACCGCGATCGAGCCGGGCGTGAAGAACGTCGCCATCACCAATTTCGCGGCGCTCGCCGACTTCGCCGTCGCCGAGAAGATCGACCTCACCGTCGTCGGCCCAGAGGCGGCGCTCGCCGCCGGCGTCGTCGACCTGTTCCGCGAGCGCGGCCTGCGCATCTTCGGCCCGACGAAGGCGGCTGCGGAGCTCGAGAGCTCGAAGGCGTTCGCGAAAGACTTCATGCGCCGGCACGCGATCCCGACGGCGGACTACGCGGTGTTCGAGGATGCTGCCGCGGCGCGCGCGCACATCGAGAAGTCGAGCGTGCCGATCGTCGTCAAGGCCGACGGCCTGGCGGCGGGCAAGGGCGTCGTCGTCGCGCAGACGCGCGAGGAAGCGCTCGCGGCGATCGAGTCGATGCTCGGCACCGGAGCGACGGCGGCCGGCGGCGGGCGCGTCGTCATCGAGGAGTTCCTCGAGGGCGAGGAGGCGAGCTTCATGGTCGTCTGCGACGGCCGCAGCGTGCTCTCGCTCGCGACGAGTCAAGACCACAAGCGCCTGCTCGACGACGACCAGGGCCCGAACACCGGAGGCATGGGTGCGTACTCGCCGGCGCCGGTCGTCACGCCGAACGTGCACGCGCGCGTGATGCAGGAGATCGTCCTGCCAACGATCCACGGCATGGCCGCGGAAGGGCGTCCCTTCAGCGGCTTCCTCTACGCCGGCCTGATGATCGACGCGCACGGCATGCCGAGGACGGTCGAGTTCAACTGCCGGCTCGGCGACCCCGAGGCGCAAGTCATCCTGATGCGGCTGAAGAGCGACCTGTTCGAGTTGCTGCTGCAGGCGTCGGCGCCGACGGCCGAGCATCCGCTCGACCAGGTCGAGCTGCAGTGGGACCGGCGCGTGGCGCTCGGCATCGTGATGGCGGCGGCCGGCTATCCGGGGGCGCCGCGTGGCGGCGATGCGATCACGGGGCTGCCGGCTCTCGACGCGGGCTCGACCGGCACTGCCGACGTCGCCAAGGTCTTCC
>JAYTHL010000563.1:0-2592 GCA_043732605.1 Rhizobacter sp.
GCCCGCGTCGAGCGACGCAAGCTTTCGCCGCTACCTGCGCGCCGACCGCGTCGGCGGCGGCGGCGTCATCGTCATGGACGCGCCGCCGCCGCAGGAAGACGTGCGGCCCTTCGTCCGCGTCGCCGGTCTCATCGCCACCGCCGGCCTGCACGCGCCGCGCGTGCTTGAAGCGGACGAAGCGAACGGCTTCCTCCTCCTCGACGATCTCGGCAGCGATCTCTATCTTGCTGCGCTGCTCGACGCGCAGGCCAAGGGCGACGCGAAGCGCGCGGATGCGCTGATGCGCGACGCGATGGCGGCACTCGTCACATGGCAGTTGAAGGTGCCCGGCCAGTCGCTGCCCGCCTACGACGACGCGATGCTGCGCCGCGAGCTCGCGCTCTTCCCCGACTGGTGCGTTGCGCGCGAATGCGGCGTGACGTGGACTGACGCGGAGTCCGCGACCTGGGTCGACGCCTGCGACAGGCTCGTCGCCGTCGCGCTCGCCGCACCGCACGTCGCGGTCCACCGCGACTGGATGCCGCGCAACCTGATGGTCGCCGACCCGAACCCCGGCATCCTCGATTTCCAGGACGCGGCCTTCGGCGCCATCACCTACGACATCGCCTCCCTCCTGCGCGACGCATTCATCTCCTGGGACGAGGAGCAGGAGATCGACTGGGCGATCCGCTACTGGCAGGCCGCGCGCCAGGCCGGACTGCCGGTCGACGCGGACTTCGGCGAGTTCTGGCGCGGCATCGAGTGGATGGGACTGCAGCGCCATCTGAAGGTGCTCGGCATCTTCTCGCGCCTCAAGCACCGCGACGGCAAGCCGGCCTACAGCGCCGACCTGCCGCGCTTCTTCGCCTACGCGCACAAGGTCGCGGCGCGCTACTCGGTGCTGCGTCCGCTCGGCCGGTTGCTCGAGCCGCTGATGGGCGCCACCCGCGTCGAAGTCTTCCGCTGAGGCTGGGCATCGGCGCAGCGGCGCCGACAATCGTCGCTCGTCCGCCGACATGCTGCGCCTCACAGAACTCCGATTGCCGCTCGACCACGTCGACGCCGACCTGCGCGCGGCGATCGTCGCGCGCCTCGACATCGACGACGGCGCGCTGCACGCCGTCTCGGTCTTTCGTCGCGGCTACGACGCGCGCAAGAAATCGGCGATCGTCTTCGTCTACACGGTCGACTGCGAGGTCGACGACGCGGCGGCCGTGCTCGCGCGTCATGCCAGCGACCTGCACGTCAAGGCGACGCCCGACACACGCTATCGCGCGGTCGCCGTCGCGCCTGCCGACTTCGCCACGAGTGGTCGCTCGCGCCCGATCGTCGTCGGCTTCGGCCCGTGCGGCATCTTCGCGGCGCTGATCCTGGCGCAGGCCGGCTTGCGCCCGCTCGTCCTCGAGCGCGGACCGGCCGTGCGCGAGCGCACGCAGGACACCTGGGGCCTCTGGCGCAAGGGCGTGCTCGATCCGCAGTCGAACGTGCAGTTCGGCGAGGGTGGCGCGGGCACGTTCTCCGACGGCAAGCTCTGGAGCCAGATCAGCGACCCGCGCCACCTCATGCGAAAGGTGCTCGACGAGCTCGTCGCCGCCGGCGCACCGGAGGAGATCTTGTACGTCGCCAAGCCGCACATCGGCACCTTCCGGCTCGTCGGCGTGGTCGAGAAGATGCGCGCGACGATCGAGGCGCTCGGCGGCGAGATTCGCTTCGGCGCCCGCGCCGTCGACCTGCACGTCGACGGCGGCGCGATCCGCGGCCTCGTCGTCGTTCACGCGGAGGACGGTGTCGAGCAGCGCGAAGAGATCGCCGCCCAGCACGTGGTCCTCGCGCCCGGCCACAGCGCGCGCGACACCTTCGCGATGCTCCATGCGCGCGGCGTGTTTCTCGAGCCCAAGCCGTTCTCGATCGGCTTTCGCATCGAGCATCCGCAGTCGTTGATCGACCGCGCGCGATTCGGCCCGAACGCAGGCAACCCGCAGCTCGGCGCCGCCGACTACAAGCTCGTGCACCAGGCGAAGAACGGACGCGGCGTCTACAGCTTCTGCATGTGTCCCGGCGGCACGGTTGTCGCAGCGACGTCGGAGCCCGGACGCGTCGTCACCAACGGCATGAGCCAGTACTCGCGCAACGAGCGCAACGCCAACGCCGGCATCGTCGTCGGCATCCAGCCGTCGGACTACCGCGTCGACGGCGCATCGACCGCAGCCGACGGCGCGGCCAGCGTCCTCGACGGCATTGCTTTCCAGCGCTTCTGGGAATCGCGCGCGTTCGAGCTCGGCGGCGGCGGCTTCATCGCTCCTGGACAGCGCGTCGGCGACTTTCTTGCCGGCCGCGCATCGACCGCGTTCGGCGCCGTGGAACCGTCGTATCGGCCCGGCGTGCGGGGTGTCGATCTCGGCGCGACCGACGCGCCGGCCTTGCCTCTCTTCGCGATCGAGGCAATCCGGGAAGCGCTGCCCGCGTTCGAGCGCCAGATCGCCGGCTTCGCGATGGCCGACGCAGTGCTCACCGGCGTCGAGACGCGGACATCGGCACCTCTGCGCGTGACGCGCGGTCGCGATCGGCAGAGCATCAACGTGCGCGGCCTGTATCCGGCCGGCGAAGGCGCGG
>JAYTHL010000564.1:0-2588 GCA_043732605.1 Rhizobacter sp.
GCGCTCGCGCGCTCGCTGCACGGTGCCGACGGCACGCCGGTGGTGCTGCTCGGCTCGCCCGCCGAGGCTTCGCTCTGCGAGGAGATCGCCGCGATGAGCCCGGGCGCGTGCATCGTCCTCGCCGGTCGCACGTCGCTGCTCGATGCCATTGCCCTGATCTCGGCGTCGCGCGGCCTGGCGAGCAACGACTCGGGCCTGATGCACGTCGCGGCCGCGTTCGCGATTGCGCAGGTCGCGGTCTTCGGCTCGACCAGCCCGACACACACGCCGCCGCTCAACGAGCGCGCCCGCGTGCTCTGGCTGAAGGAGGAACTGCAGCTCGACTGCATGCCGTGCTTCGACCGCACCTGCCGCTTCGGCCACTACCGCTGTCTCACCGAAGTCGCGCCGGCGCGCGTCGAGGCTGCGTTGCGTGCGGCAAGCGGCGACGTTTTCGCGCCGACCCTGCGCTGACGGTTCAGAGCGAGAACTTCCCTGCGTAGACGACCGGGCCCGTGGGCGCGCCGCTCGGCGATCCGCCCACCGGCTCGACAGTGACGGCGAGCGTGTCGGTGCCGACAAGCACCTGGCGACGCAAGGCGACGACACCGCCCGCGTTCGGCATCACGCCGAGCGAGCGCGGCGCGCCGTCCTTCGGCACGGCCCAGAGCTCGAGCGAGCGGTCGGGGCGGTTGGCGACCGGGACGATCGCGCGCGTCACCAGCGTCGTTCCGTCGCCACTGATGCTGGCGACGATCGGCGCGGCTTGCGCGCCACTGGCTGCGGCGGGCGTCGCCGCGAGGACGACGAGCACCGGCGGCGCGACGGCACGCGGATTGGCGAGCAGGACGGCGAAGCCGATCGCGGCGACGCTCGCGAACGCCGCGATGCCGCGCCAGAACGCGAGCCGCGTCCATGCGCCGGCCGGGGCCGCAGGTGCTGCACGCGCGGCCTCGATGCGATCGGAGATCGCGCGCCAGACGGCGCCCGACGGCTGGACCGGCAGGATCTCCGCGGTCAGCGGCATCAGCCGGTCGCGCCAAGCTGCTGTCGCGTCGCGCAGGCCTGTGTGCGCCGGCAGCAGCGCCTCGAAGCGCCGCCGCGCGCCACCGCGCAGGGTGCCGACCACGTAGTCGGCAGCCAGTGCATCGGCGAGCTCGCTGCGGCTGTAGTCCACGTCATTCCCTGCCGGGCACGACGTCGCGCTGGACGGCGCTCTGCAGGCAGCTCTTGAGCGTCATGAGCGCGCGCCGCACCCAGGACTTGACGGTGCCGAGCGGCTGCTTGAGCTGCTCGGCGACCTCGGCGTGGCTGAGGCCCTGGAAGAAGGCGAGGGCGACGCTCTGGCGCTGCAGCGCCGAGAGCTTGTCCATGCACGCGACGAGCGAACGCGATTCCGCGGCCCGGCTCAGGAGCTCGAGCGGGCCGGGTGCGTCATCTGCCACGGTGTCGTACACGTCGTCGTCCTCGGCGTCGCGGCCCTCGACCGAAGGGCCGAGGGTGCGCAGTTGGGGCTGGGTCTGAGCGCGGCGCAGGCCGTCGATGGCGCGATTGCGCGCGATGCTCGTGAGCCAGGTGAGGGGTTGGCTCTGGGCCGCGTCGAAGCTCTTCGCCGCGCGCCAGACGTTGACGTAAACCTCCTGCAGAATGTCTTCGGCCTGGGCCCTGTCGCGGTGGATACGCAGCACCACCGCGAACAGATGCGAGCTCGTCCGCTCGTAAAGCGTGGCAAATGCCGCGCGATCGCCGAGACTGGTGCGGGCCAGCAGGCGCGAAAGATCGTGGCTTCGCTCGGACCAGTCGGCGGGGTTTCGGATCATGAAGACGGCGTCAAGAGGCCCTCGGGCCTTCCTACAATTCCAGCGCCACCAAGGTTAACCGAAGAAGAATCAATGGCCCGCCCGAAGCCCCCTTCCCCCACTGCCGCATCGCCCGACGACATCGAGCGCGAGCTCTACGACGCGATGCGCAGCGGCGACCTCGACCGGCTGATGGAGCTCTGGTCCGACGACGACGAGATCTGCTGCGTCCATCCGGGCGGCGAACGGCTTGTCGGCGCCGTGGCGATCCGGGCCTCGTTCGAGGCGATGTTCGGCAACGGCACGATCGACGCCGAGCCGCATCGCGTGCGCCGCCTCGAATCGCACTCGAGCGCGGTGCACAGCGTGATCGAGCGGATCCGTGTCGCCACCCCCGAAGGCGAGCGCTTCGCCTGGGTGACCGCGACCAATGTCTATCTCAAGTCGGCGCGCGGCTGGCGTCTCGTCGCGCATCACGCGAGCCCCGGCTCGGCCGAGGAAGCGGCCGACGGCGCCGAGGCCGGATCGACGCTGCACTGATCCGCGAGCTCCCGCTGACGACACTGCCTCTCGACATGGACCACTTTCGCGCGCCGCGCTGGCTGCCCGGCGGCCACGCGCAGACGATCTGGCCAGTGTTCTTCGCCCGCCGTTTCGACGGCCCCGCGCCGCGCTTTCGGCGCGAGCGCTGGCCGACGCCGGACGGCGATTTCGTCGACGTCGACTGGCAGGGCGACGATGCCGACGCGCCTCTCATGGTCGTCTTCCACGGCCTCGAGGGCTCGTCGTCGAGCCACTACTCGCAGGCCT
>JAYTHL010000565.1:0-2588 GCA_043732605.1 Rhizobacter sp.
TTTCGCGACCTGAGCGACGCCGAGATCGAGCGCTACCTGCGCGCCGAGACGCCGTACGACTGCGCCGGCAGCGCCAAGATCGAGACGCTCGGCATCGCCCTGGTCGAGCGCGTCGCCTCGGACGATCCGACGGCGTTGGTCGGCCTGCCGCTGATCCGCACCTGCGCCTTGCTGCGCCTGGCGGGCATCGATCCGCTGGGCGCGACGACGGCCGGATCGACGCCATGACCGCGTCTCCGGGCGTCCTCTACCTGATGCCGAACGCGCTCGATTTCGGCACCGCCGACGCGTCGGCCGAACTCTCGGACCGCATCCCGCTCGGCGTCCTGCGCGTGGCTGCCCGGCTCGAGCACTGGCTATGCGAGAACGCGAAGACGACGCGCGCGTTCCTGAAGCGCGTCGAGGCCGTCTGCCCGCTCGCGCTGCAGCTGCAGCAGATCTCGATCGTCGAGCTGCCGCGTCCGCCGAAGGGACGCGCCCATCCCGCGGCCTTCGATGCCACCGGATTGCTCGCGCCGCTGCTCGCGGGCCACGACCTCGGCCTGCTCTCGGAAGCCGGATTGCCCGCGGTCGCCGATCCCGGCTCGCTCGTCGTCGCCGCCGCGCACGCCGCGCACAAGCGCGTCATCGCCCTGCCGGGCGCGAGCTCGATCACCTTGGCCATCGCGGCCAGCGGCCTCAACGGCCAGAGCTTCGCCTTCCTCGGCTACCTGCCGATCGACGCCGACGAGCGCAACGCCCGCATCCGCGAGCTCGAAACGATCTCGCGCAGGCACAAGCAGACGCAGGTGACGATCGAGACGCCGTACCGCAATGCCGTCTTGCTCGCGGCACTCGTCGCACAACTGCAGCCGACGACGATGCTGTCGGTGTCGATCGGCTTGACGCTGGCGTCGGAATCGACGCGATCCGATCCGGTCTCGCACTGGCGTGTCCTGCCGGGCGCCGTGCCGGCCGATGTCCCGGCCGTGTTCTCGTTTCTCGCCCGCTGAGCGCGGGTCAGGACTCGGCGGTTTCGGCGACCTTGCCGCCGAACAGCGCGGCGACCCGCTTCTTCTGCTTGATGTTGGGCGAGAGGCTCCGGTTGACCGGTGCCGCGCGCTGCTCCCAGGCCGGCTCGGCGTCGCGCGCCGTCGGCTCGTAGGGCTTGTCGAAGAAAGGATCGCTGGAAGCGCGCGGCGCCTCGCGCGGCGCACTGGGGACCGGCGCGACCGATCGCGGCTCGTTCGCTTCGCGGCTGGCCCGGATCTCGGCGCGGGCACGGGCCGCGCCGTCGCCGCTGTCGCCTCCGTCAGCGGCCGCGTCGTCACGACGCGCGCGCTCGCGATAGGGCGCTCGCACCGGAGCGTCGTCGAGCTCGAGCGGCTCGAGCTCGATCTTCTTGTGGATCAGCTTCTCGATGTCACCGACGAGGCGTGCATCGTCGCGTGAGACCAGCGTGATCGCCAAGCCCGACGCACCGGCCCGGGCAGTACGCCCGATGCGATGCACATAGTCCTCGGCGTTGTAGGGCACGTCGAAATTGAAGACCGCCGGCAGGTCGACGATGTCGAGGCCGCGCGCGGCGACGTCGGTGGCGACGAGCACGTCGACGGTACCGGCCTTGAACGCCTCGAGCGCTTTCAAGCGCTCGTCCTGCGACTTGTCGCCATGCAGGGCGTTGGTGCGCAGTCCATCGCGTTCGAACGACCGCGCCAGACGCGCGCAGCCGAGCTTGGAGTTGACGAAGATCAGCGCCTGCTTGATGTCACGATCCTTCAGGATCTTCAGCACGGCGGCGCGCTTGTCGTCGGTGGCGACGCTGTAGAAATGCTGCTCGACGTTGGTCGCGGTCGCGTTCGCGCGCGCCACTTCGACCATCAGCGGATCCTGCAGGTAGCTCTCGGCCAGGCGCCGGATCTCGGGCGAGAACGTCGCCGAGAACAGCAGCGTCTGGCGCTGCTTGGGCAGGTACGAGAGGATGCGCTGCAGGTCGGGCAGGAAGCCGATATCGAGCATCCGGTCGGCTTCGTCGAGGACGACGTACTCGACCTGGTTGAGAACGCAGTTCTTGGCCTCGATGTGGTCGAGCAGGCGACCCGGCGTCGCGACCAGCACTTCGACGCCGGCCTTCAGCTCGAGCGTCTGGGGCTTCATGTCGATGCCACCGAAGACCACCGCGACACGCAGCTTCGAGTGCGACGCGTAGCCCTTGATGTTGTCGGCGACTTGGTCGGCGAGCTCGCGCGTCGGCGCGATCACGAGCGCGCGCACCGGGTGGCGCGCCGGCGACATGCTCGCGTTCTCGTGCGGCAGCATCTTGTGCAGCAGCGGCAGCGAGAACGCCGCCGTCTTGCCGGTGCCGGTCTGTGCCGCGCCCATGATGTCGCGCCCGGCCAGGACGAGCGGGATCGCCTTGGCCTGGATTGGCGTCATCGTCGTGTAGCCCTGGTCCGCGACCGCGCGCTGCAGGATCGGCGACAGGCCGACCGACGAAAACTTGAGGGAGGGAGCCGTCTCGGTGGAGGCGGAAAACTCGGGCGAGACCGGCTCGTCGGAAAGCGCGGCCGGCGCGCTGATGGGTTCGTTCATCGAGCAATTATCGCGCC
>JAYTHL010000566.1:0-8676 GCA_043732605.1 Rhizobacter sp.
TGTCAGCCCGCCAGCAACTGGCGCAGCACAAACGGCAGGATGCCGCCGTGCCGGGTGTAGTCCACCTCGATCGGGGTGTCGATGCGCAGCAGCAGCGGCACGTGCTGCGCGCTGCCGTCAGCACGGTGGATGACCAACTGCGCCTGGCGCTGCGGTGCCAGCGCGCCGTCGACCACCACGTCGATGGTCTCGTCACCGCGCAGCCCCAGGCTTTGCCAACTGTCGCCGGGTTTGAACTGCAACGGCAGCACGCCCATGCCCACCAGGTTGGCGCGGTGGATGCGCTCAAAGCTGCGCGCCACCACCGCCCGGATGCCCAGCAACTGCGTGCCCTTGGCGGCCCAGTCGCGGCTCGATCCAGTGCCGTATTCCTCACCGGCAAACACCACAGTGGGCACGTCGTCGGCCAGATAGCGGCTGGCAGCATCGAAGATGGCCAGGCAATCGCCCGACGGCTGGTGCAGGGTGTAGCCACCCTCCAGCCGCGCGCCTTTGGCATCAACCGGCAGCATCAGGTTCTGCAGCCGCACATTGGCAAACGTGCCGCGCTGCATCACCTCATGGTTGCCGCGCCGGGCGCCGTAGCTGTTGAAGTCGAGCGCCTTCACACCCCGGCCCAGCAGGTAACGGCCGGCCGGTGAATCGACGGCGATGTTGCCAGCCGGCGAGATGTGGTCGGTGGTGATCGAGTCGCCCAGCAGCGCCATGATGCGCGCGCCAGCCACCCCCACTTCAACGCCTTGGCCCAGCGCAGGCGGCTGCATCTTGAAGCCATCGAGAAACGGCGGCCGGGCGATGTAGCTGCTGTCGGGCCAGGGGTAAACATCGCCCGCCGGCTCAGCGTTGTCACGGCCGATCTGCTGCCACAGCTTGCCCGGCTTGCCGGCCACCTGCGCGTAGTTGCGGCGGTAGGCTTGCGGGTCGAGTGCGTATTTCAGCAGCGCGGCAATCTCGTCGCTGCTGGGCCAGATGTCACCCAAAAACACCGGCTGGCCATTTTTGTCATGGCCCACTGGCTCGGTCATCAAATCGGTTTTGACGCTGCCGGCCAGCGCATAGGCCACCACCAGCGGCGGGCTGGCCAAAAAATTGGCCTTCAAATTGGGATGGATGCGGGCCTCGAAATTGCGATTGCCCGACAGCACCGCCGCACAAACCAGGTCGTTGCCGGTGATGGCGGCATTGATTTCGGGCGTCAGGTCGCCGGCATTGCCGATGCAGGTGGTGCAGCCGTAGGCCGCCAGGTAGAAGCCGAGCTTTTCCAGGTACTTCAGCAGGCCGGCTTTTTGCAGGTAGTCGGTGACGATGCGCGAGCCCGGTGCCAGCGAGGTCTTGATGTGCGGGGCCACCACCAGCCCGCGCTGCACCGCCTTTTTGGCCAGCAGCCCGGCGGCCAGCATCACGCTGGGGTTGCTGGTGTTGGTGCACGAGGTGATGGCGGCGATCAGCACATCGCCGTGGTGCAGTGTCAAACCCGCGCCGGCCGGCACCGCCAGGCCGAGCCGGGCAGCGGGCTGGTTGAAGCCGTTGGCCCCGGGTGGCGCGGCCAGCAGGGCGTTGAAGTTGTCGGCCACCCGGCCCAGCTCGATCCGGTCTTGCGGCCGCTTCGGGCCGGCCAGCGACGGCGTGACGCTGCCCAGATCGAGTGTCACCACCCGGGTGTAGTCGATCTGGCCGCGCAGCGGAATGCCAAACAAGCCCTGCGCCCGGAAGTAAGCCTCGAACGCCGCCAGCTCACTTTTGCGCCGGCCGGTGCCTTTCAAGTAGGCCAGCGTGCGCTCATCGACCGGAAAGAAGCCCATCGTCGCGCCGTACTCGGGCGCCATGTTGGCGATGGTCGCGCGGTCGGGAACGGCCAGGCTTTCGGTGCCTTCGCCGAAGAATTCGACGAACTTGCCGACCACTTTTTCCTTGCGCAACTGTTCGGTGACGGTGAGCACCAGGTCGGTGGCGGTGCAGCCTTCGCGCAGGCGGCCGCTGAGTTCGAAACCAACCACGTCGGGGGTCAGGAAATACACCGGCTGGCCCAGCATGCCGGCTTCCGCCTCAATACCGCCGACGCCCCAGCCGACGACGCCGATGCCGTTGATCATCGTCGTGTGGCTGTCGGTGCCGACCAGGGAATCGGGGTAGTAGACGGTCGTGCCCTTGGCCTCGTCCCTCGTGCCGGCACGCTTGTGCACGCCGCGCGCGAGGTACTCGAGGTTGACCTGGTGAACGATGCCGAAGCCCGGCGGCACGACGCCGAAGGTGTCGAACGCCTGCATGCCCCACTTCATGAACTGGTAGCGCTCGAGGTTCCTCTTGAACTCGAGCTTCATGTTGAGGTCGAGCGCCTTCTTCGAGGCGAAGTAGTCGATCATCACCGAGTGGTCGACGACCAGGTCGACCGGCACCAGCGGCTCGATCGACTTCGCGTCCTTGCCCATCGCCTTGGCGACGGTGCGCATCGCGGCCAGGTCGGCCAGCAGCGGCACGCCGGTGAAGTCCTGCAGGACGACGCGGGCGACGACGAACGGGATCTCGTCGAGCCGCGGCGCCTTCGCCTTCCAGCCGGCGACCTCGACGACGTGCTCGGGCGTGACCTTCTTGCCGTCGCAGTTGCGCAGCACCGACTCGAGGACGATGCGCACCGACACCGGCAGGCGCGAGATCGACGGATGGGCCTTGGCGAGCTCGGGCAGCGAGTAGAAGCTGCCGGTCTTGCCGGAGGCGGTCTTGAAGGTCTTGAGGGTGTTGGCGAATGCGTGTGGCATGACGTGTTCTTTCAGTCGTTGACGGCCGGCACGATGATGCGCAGGCCCTTGAAGTAGTCGCGGAAGAAGCCGCCGTCGCGCGTGATGAGGGCGCCGCATTGCATCATCGCGTGCGAGCCGATCAGGAAATCGGCGATGACCCGCTCGCGCCGGCCGCCGCGCTGGCGAAAGCGCCGCTGCATGTGCCCGGCGCGGACGGCCGCCGGCTCGCTGACCGGCAGGAAGCGGATGCCCAACGACGCAATGCCCTCCATCGTCGCGTCGGAGGCATCGAGCATGGCGTGCATCTCGGCGACGACGGCATCGCAGACGACGACGTCGCCTTCGCCGAGAGCCGCGGCCAGGCTCGCGCCCGACGACTCAACGAAACGGGGATCGCCCGTGAGCACGTCGACCAGGACCGAGGTGTCGACCGCGATCACCGCTTCTTCGCCCGCCGCCGCGGCGCTTCGTCTTCGGGCGGCAGGTAGGGATCGCCGGGCGCACGGCCCCGGATCGCGCGCATCGCCTCGTCGGAGTTGGCGTACTCGGGCGCCAGCTTGAACTTCCCGCTCAGTCGCGACAAGGCGTCGTCGACGTTCTTGCGCAGGATGATCCGGCCGCCGTCGAGCTCGACCTTGAGCTGGGTGCCCTTGGTGAGACCGAGGGCGTCGCGGACGGCCTTGGGCAGGGTGATCTGGCCGCGCTCGGCGACTGTCGCTTCCATCGTCGTTCCTTCTCGGTACGCCGAAATCATACATACTTATCGAAGCATACTCAAGTGCACATGCGGCCGACCGTCAGCCTCGCTGCGTCTCGAATTCACGCAAGTACGAGACCAGGGCGCGCACGCCTTCGATCGGCATCGCGTTGTAGATCGACGCGCGCATGCCGCCGACGACGCGGTGGCCCTTGAGGTTGAGCAGGCCAGCGGCCCTCGCGCCATCGAGGAATGGCGTGTCGAGGCGTGTGTCGGGCATGTGGAATGTGACGTTCATGCGCGATCGGTCGGGCTTCGTGATCGTCGTGCGATAGAAGCCGCTCGCGTCGAGCGCAGCGTAAAGGAGATCGGCCTTGGCCTGGTTCAGCGCTGCCATCGCTGCCGGGCCGCCCTGCGCCTTCAGCCATTGGAAGACGATCCCGGCGGTGTAGATCGCGTAGGTCGGCGGCGTGTTGATCATCGAGTCGTTGCCGGCCTGGATCGTGTAGTCGAAGGCGCTCGGCGTCGACGGCAGCGCGCCGCCGAGGAGATCGTCGCGAACAACCACGAGGGTGAGCCCGGCCGGACCGATGTTCTTCTGCGCGCCGGCGTAGATCAGGCCGTAGCGCGAGACGTCGATCGGTCGCGACAGGATGTTCGACGACATGTCGGCGACGAGCGGGACGCTGCCGGTGTCGGGCGTCCACTGGTATTCGAGGCCGATGATCGTCTCGTTGGAGCAGATGTGGACGTAGGCCGCTTCGGGATCGAGATGCCACTCGGATTGCGGAGGGATCGACGTGAACCCGCTCGCCTCGCCGCTGGCCGCGACGTTGACGGTGCAGAAGTGCCCGGCCTCGCCGATCGAGCGCTTGGCCCAGTCGCCGGTGTTGACGTAGTCGGCGTGCGTCTTTGCGCGCAGCAGGTTCATCGGCACGATCGCGTTCTGGCCGATCGCGCCGCCCTGCAGGAAGAGCAGCTTGTAGTTGTCGGGCACCGCGAGCAGCTCGCGCAGGAGCGCATGCGTCTCGTGGTAGATCGACATGAACTCCTTGCCGCGGTGGCTCATTTCCATCACCGACATGCCGCTGCCGTGCCAGTCGAGCATCTCGGCGGCGCACTGGCGCAGGACCGGCTCGGGCAGGACGGCCGGGCCGGGGCTGAAGTTGAAGGGGCGCGTCATGGAATCGATTATCGAGCCGGAGGTCGAGCGGCTCCGCAAACGACGACGCGCCCCGCGGGGCGCGTCGGCCGGCTGGGGGCAGCCGGAAGCTGGAACGGGCTACTTCAGGAGCGACGTCGTCGTGGTCGTCGAGGCCGGGCCGGCGTCGGTCGCGGCCGCCTTGGCGGCCTTGGCCTCGGCCATCATCTCGCGCTGCTTCGGGCTGATGCAGTCGTCGACGATGCGCTGGGCGGTCTTGACGTTCAGGAGCATCGACTTGCTCGAGATCTGGACCATCAGCGTCTCGCCGCGCACGTCCTCGAGGCGGACCGCGCCGGTCGACGACAGGACAGGCTTCATCAGCCAGTCCTTCTTGCCGTGCTTGACGTCGACGTAGGCCGAGTGCTTGGGGCTCTGCGTGATGCTGACGGTTTGCGAGAACTCGCAGTCGTACATGCCGTAGTAGACGAGCTCGGCCGCCTTGACCTGATCGGGCTGGGCGTCGGGCACGGTGAAGACGGGTGCGGGCGCGGGCGCTGCCTTGGACGACTTGGCGGCGGGCTTCGCGGCCTTGGCGGGAGCGTCCGCGGCCTGAGCGGTCGAGAACGCGAACGCGCAGGCGATCAGGGCGCCGGCGATGGAGGTGAAGCGGAAGGCGGAGGGGATCGACATGGCGGGGACCTTTCTGACGCGGCGAACGGACCGAACGGAGGCGAACGGCACCGATTGTGGTCCAGCCGCGGACGGCCGGTGCCCGGTTTACCGGCGGTTACCGCGGCGGCGGGAATGCATCACGACCCGCCGGCCGGGATGCCGAAAAAGTGCCGTCTGACGTCGTCGGCGAGGCCGTCGGGTGAGCGCGCCGCCCGACTCAGCACGCGCCAGAAATAGCGGTAGCTCGCGCGGTCGTGGAGGACGTCGCCGCGCCGGATCGGCGCCCACGCGGCACGGGCCGCCGCGTCGAGGATCGTGATCGCTTCGTCCACCTCGGCCGCTTCCGGCTGGAAGGCGGCGACGATCGGCCGGATCTGGTTCGGGTGGATGCTCCACATGCGCGTGTAGCCGAGCTCACGCGCCGCGCGCCGGGCGGCAGTCGCGATCACCGCGAGGTCGGCGAACTCGGTGACGACGCAATGCGACGGCGTCTTGGCGAAGCCGTGGCACGCGGCGGCGATCTCGAGCTTGGCGCGGACGACGAGCGGATGGCTGAACTGGCCGTCGACCGTCATCGCCGAGACCGGGATCGCGCCGCGATGGGCCGAGACGAAGTCCATCAGCCCGAACGAGAGCGACTCGATGCGTGGATGCGCGGCCAGTGCCTGCACGTTGCGCAAGGCGGCGTGGGTTTCGATCAGCGCGTGAAGGGGCAGCGCCGCGCCGCCGGCCGCATCGATGGCCGCGACGGCGACGTCGACGTCGGCGGCGCTTCCGACCTTGGGCAGCATCACGTAGGCCAGGCGCGACGCGGCGCCGCCGACGATCGTCGCCACGTCGGCGGCGAACGACGGATGGTCGACCGGATGGACGCGCACGCCGCACCGGCCGACCGCGTTCGCGCTCGAATCCGCCATGGCCGCGACGAGCTGAGCGTGCTCGACCTCGCCGCCGATCGGCGCGCCGTCCTCGCAATCGAGGGTCACGTCGAACACCGGACCGAGCTCGGCCTGCAAGGCCAGGCTCTTTCTCATCCGGATCTCGACGCCCGCGTAGTGATCGCAGGCCGGCAGCTCGACCGCCGACTCGCCGTCGTCGAAGAGCGCGTGCCGGGGCAGCGTCGACGACGATGCGTTCATCGCGCCCGGCATCTGCAGCTTCAGATCAGGTGCTTGACGCCGTCCTGCTCTTCCTGGAGCTCCTTCAGCGTCAGGTCGATGCGCTCCTGGCTGAAGGCGTCGATGTCGAGGCCCTCGACGACCTTGTACTCGCCGTTGGCGACCGTGACCGGGTAGCCGAACATCGTGTCCTTCGGGATGCCGTACTGGCCGTCCGACGGGATGCCCATCGTCACCCACTTGCCGTTCGTGCCGAGCGCCCAGTCGCGCATGTGGTCGATCGCCGCGTTCGCCGCCGATGCCGCCGACGACAGGCCGCGTGCCTCGATGATCGCCGCGCCGCGCTTGCCGACGGTCGGCAGGAAGACGTCCTTGTTCCAGGCGTCGTCGTTGATCATCGGCTTGACCGGCTTGCCGTCGATGGTGGCGAAGCGGTAGTCGGCGTACATCGTCGGCGAGTGGTTGCCCCAGACCGCGAGCTTCTCGATCGAAGCCACCGGCTTGCCGGTCTTGGCGGCGATCTGGCTGGCGGCGCGGTTGTGGTCGAGCCGGAGCATGGCGGTGAAGTTCTTGCGCGGCAGATCGGGCGCACTCTTCATCGCGATCCAGGCGTTGGTGTTGGCCGGGTTGCCGACGACCAGCACCTTCACGTTGCGCGACGCGACCGCGTTCAGCGCCTGGCCCTGGCCGACGAAGATCTTGCCGTTGATCGAGAGCAGCTCCGAGCGCTCCATGCCGGCCTTGCGCGGCATCGAGCCGACGAGCAGGGCGTAGTCGGCGTCCTTGAAGGCGGTCATCGGATCGCCGTGCGCCGTCATGCCGGCGAGCAGCGGGAAGGCGCAGTCGTCGATCTCCATCATCACGCCCTTGAGCGCCTTCTGCGGCCCCTCGACGGGCACTTCGAGCAGCTGCAGGATGACCGGCTGGTCCTTGCCGAGCATCTCGCCGGAGGCGATGCGAAAGAGCAGGGCGTATCCGATCTGGCCGGCGGCGCCAGTGACTGCGACGCGGACAGGGGTCTTCATCATGGGGTCTCCCGAAGCGGTGAAAAGAGGAACCGAGGCGGGCCGCGATGCGGCGCGCGTGATGGCCGAAGTCTAGGGCAGGGTGGTCCGCAGCCGGCCGCCGCGGCGCGTCGCGGCGCGCAGGCAAAGGCGGCTCCGGTAAAGTCTGTTGCGTTGCAATAGACTCGATGGGCTGGACGGAGTGCACGTTCAATCAAGGTCGACATGGTCACGTCTCTCAAAGAACTACCCAACAAGCGACAGCCCGTCTATCGCAACATCCACGTCAGCCAGCTCGCGTCGTATCGGCTTCCGCCCGCCGGCTGGGTCTCGATCCTGCACCGCATCAGCGGCGCGACGATGTTTCTGCTTCTCCCGTTCGTGATCTGGATGTTCGACACGAGCCTCACCTCGGAAGGCTCGTACGAGGAATTCACGAGCGTCTTCGCTGCTGGTGCCGTGGGCCTGCCGGGCTGGTTCTGGAAGCTCGTCGCCTTCGCCCTGATCTGGGCCTTCCTGCTTCACTTCTGCGCCGGCTTGCGCCACCTCTGGATGGACGCGACGCATGCCGTCAGCGCATCGTTTGGCCGGGTCTCGGCGCTGGTCGCCATCTTCCTCAGCACCGTCGTCGCGTTCGCGCTCGGTGCGAAGCTTTTCTTCTGACGCCGCCCATGAGCATCTCATTCGGTTCCAAGCGGCTGGTCGTCGGCGCGCACTACGGATTGCGCGACTGGCTGGCGCAGCGCGCCACGGCGATCGTGATGGCGATCTTCACCGTCGCCGTGATCGTGCAGGTGCTTCTGCCCGGGCCGCTCGACTATTACCGCTGGTCGGCGATCTTCTCGCGCCAGTGGATGAAGGTGCTGACTTTCGTCGTCATCCTTTCGCTTTTCTATCACGTGTGGGTCGGCATACGCGATATCTGGATGGACTACATCAAGCCCATGGGCCTGCGCCTCATGCTCGACATCGCGACCATCGCTTGGCTCGTCGGCTGTGCCGGCTGGGCCGTTCAGGTCCTCTGGAGGCTCTAGATGGACGGACCCGCGATCCATACGTCCTCCGTGCCGACGCGCCGCTTCGACTGCGTCATCGTCGGCGCCGGCGGCTCGGGCATGCGCGCCGCGCTGCAGCTCTCGCTCGCCGGCCTCAACGTCGCGGTGCTGTCGAAGGTGTTCCCGACCCGCTCGCATACCGTCGCGGCGCAGGGCGGCATCGGCGCCTCGCTCGGCAACATGAGCGAGGACAACTGGCACTACCACTTCTACGACACCGTCAAGGGCTCCGACTGGCTCGGCGACCA
>JAYTHL010000567.1:0-8675 GCA_043732605.1 Rhizobacter sp.
ACCCGTTTCCGCGCACCGACGTCCGTTCGGTCGTCGACGACCTCCGGCTGTCCCGTGTCGAGCAGACCGACCTGATCGGATTCGACTGGTCTGCGAGCGACATTCTCTTCATCGACTCGAGCCACATCTGCCGCACGCGGGGTGACCTGCCGTATCTCTTCTGCCAGCTGCTGCCGTCGTTGCCGCGTGGCGTGCTGATCCATGTGCACGACATCTTCCTTCCCTACGACTATCCCAATCTCTACGACGACTGGTGGCACTCTGAGGAATACCTGCTGGCCTGCACGCTCGCCCATTCGATCCGCTATCGGGTCGTCATGGCGACGCACTGGCTGTCGAGGGAGCACGGCGGCGAGATGGAAAAAACGTTCGGCCCGTTCGCCGGAACCGCGGCGTCGTCGCCCGATCACTTCGGCTGCTCCTTCTGGATCGAAGTGCAGTGAGCCTCGGCCACTAAGGCTCCGCCGTCCCGCTCCACCCGGCCCGCGTCTGCCGCTGCGCGGCCTGCTGACGCTCGATCGCGAACAGTTCCTCGAGCTGCTGGCGGCCCTGCTTGGCAGCGGCGATGAGGCGCGCCTCATCCTTGCGGTGCGGCGCGATCTCGGCGAGCTGGGCGACGTTGTGACGCCGGAAGCGCAGCGCAAGGTTCCTCGCCTGGTGTGGCTGCCAGCCCATCTGCTCGAGGACGCTGCGCGCGCTCATCAGCGCCGAGTCGAGCGTCTCGCGTTCGATCAGCGTCACGCCAAGCTCGTAGAGCTCGTAGTAGTGCTGCACGTTGCGGGCGCGCGCGACCACGATCGCGTCGGGGAAGTTGGTGCGGATCATCTTCGCGCAGTCGACGCTCTGCTCGACGTCGTCGATGGCGACCACGATCACGCGCGCGTCCGGGGCGCCGGCGGTGCGCATCAGGTCGAGCCGGGTCGCGTCGCCGTAGAAGACGCGCCAGCCGAACTTGCGCAACGCCTCGATCGCCTCGGCGTCGTGGTCGAGCACCGTCGGCGTGACGCCGTTGGCGAACAGCATGCGGCCGACGATCTGCCCGTAGCGGCCGAAGCCGGCGATGATCACCGGCGCGTGCTGCGGCTCCTTCAGCTCGAGGCCGCCCGTGGGCTTGCGCCCGCCGGCCAGGAACGGGATCCACCACTTGTCGGCCGCGACCAGGAGCAGCGGCGTCAGCAGCATCGAGATCGCGACCGAGGCGATCAGGAACGACGACACCTGCGCCGTGATCACGCCGGCCTGGGTCGCGGTCTGGAAGACGACGAAGCCGAACTCGCCGCCTTGCGCGAGCAGGATGATGAAGACAGGCCGCTCGAGCTGCGGGATCGGCATCAGCCGCGACATGCTCCAGAGCGCCGCGGCCTTGAGCATCAGGAAGCCGACGACGACGGCGCCGATCAGGAACGGCTGCGCGAGCACGACCTCGAAGTCGATGCTCATGCCGACGGCGATGAAGAAGAGGCCGAGGAAGAGTCCCTTGAACGGCTCGATGTCGGTCTCGAGCTCGCGCCGGTATTCGCTCTCGGCGAGGAGCACGCCGGCGAGGAAGGCGCCGAGCGCCATCGACAGGCCGACGGCGTTCATCAGCGACGCGGTCGCGACGACGAGCAGCAGCGACGCGGCGGTGAAGATCTCGGGCGTGTCGCTCTTGGCGATCCAGCGCAGGGCCGGGCGCAGCAGCAGACGGCCGACGAGGATGATGACGGCGATCGTGCCGATCGCCTTGGCCGCGCCGAGCCAGCGGCCGCCCTCGTTCGCTTCGGCGCCGGCCATCACCGCGAGGAACGGCAGCAGCGCCAGGATCGGGATCGCGGCGATGTCCTGCAGGAGCGAGACGCTGAGGACCGCTTCGCCCGAGGTCGTCGCCATGATGTTGCGCTCGGCGAGGACCCCGAGGCCGATCGCCGTCGACGACATCGCCAGGCCGATCGCTCCGACGATCGCCAGCCG
This sequence comes from Rhizobacter sp., assembly GCA_043732605.1. Classification (GTDB taxonomy): domain Bacteria; phylum Pseudomonadota; class Gammaproteobacteria; order Burkholderiales; family Burkholderiaceae_C; genus Schlegelella_A. The sequence goes on from JAYTHL010000567.1 coordinate 1,951, forward strand.
CCAGTCGACCCCGCTCGCGAGCGCGACGCCGGCGAGCAGCAGCGCCGAGCCGAACAGTTGCACGTTGCCCCAGCCGAAGATGGGCTTTCTGAGCGACCAGAGCCGCTGCGGCTCCAGCTCGAGGCCGACCAGAAAGAGCATCAGCACGACGCCGAACTCGGCGATCTGCAGCATGTCTTCGGGGCGCGTGACGAGCTTCAGCCCCCACGGGCCGATGAGGATGCCGGCGCCGAGGTAGCCGATGATCGAGCCGAGGCCGAGGAAGCGCGCGATCGGCACCGCGAGCACGGCCGCGGCCAGATAGACAAGGCTGCCGGTGATCCAGGACGAGTGCTCCATCGGCCTAGGCAGCTTCCATCACCGTGTTGTCGACCGGTCGCGCGTTGCTCGGCACCTCGCACGCCGCGCACTCCTCGACGAACGCGAGCTCCGGCCAGCTCGGATAGTCGGCGAGCCGCTGCTGATAGGTTTGGGTGTGCGCCGCGAGGTCGGCGTCGTTCGCCTTGTGCGCGCCGTGCAGGATCAGCGGCGGCAGGAAGCGCATGCCGCAGAGCGCGGCGGTCTGCTCGTAGGGTGGCATGAACGCGTCGAAGAAATAGCGGTTGTAGCTGTCGGGCCGGTACGAATCTTCCGGTCCGCCGGTGCTGGCGACGAGCCACAGGTCCTTGCCGCGCAGCGCCGTGCCGCCCGGACCGTAGGCCCAGCCGAAGGTGAGCACGTCGTCGACCCAGAGCTTGAGCAGCGGCGGCATGCCGTACCAGTGGATCGGCTGCTGCCAGACGACGAGCTTGGCAGCCGCGAGCAGCGACTGCTCGAGCGGAACGTCGACGAGATAGTCGGGATAGAGCGCATAGAGATCGCGCACTTCGATCCGGCCGAGCATGCTGTCGGACTGCAGCGACCGCGCCGTCTTCAGCAGCCGGCTGTTGGCGCGCGACTGCTCGAGCTCGGGGTGCGCGACGAGGACCAGGATCTCGGCGCCGGCAGGCGCTGGCGGGTCGGCGGGAGCGGTCGGATCGGGTGTGGCCATGGGGACAAGTCCGCTGTGAGTCTGGATGGCGCGGGCGCCGGGCGCCGCTAACATACCCGCAAAACGAGGATTGGAGGACTGCATGCCGGTGATCGTGGTCGCCAACCCCAAGGGCGGCGTCGGCAAGACGACGCTGTCGACCAACCTCGCCGGCTACCTGGCGTCGCGCGGCCACGCTGTCATGCTCGGCGACGTCGATCGCCAGCAATCGTCGAAGACCTGGCTCGGTTTGCGCCCGGCGGGCCTGCCGAAGATCGCCACATGGGACGTCAGCCACGGCGAGATCGTGCGGCCGCCCAAGGGCACGACGCACGTCGTCCTCGACACGCCGGCCGGCCTGCACGGCAAGCGCCTCGACGAGGTGATGAAGCTCGCCGACAAGGTGCTGATCCCGCTCCAGCCGAGCATCTTCGACATCCACGCGACGCACCAGTTCATCAACGAGCTGCTCGCCAACCGGCGCAGCGCGAAGACGCAGATCGGCGTCGTCGGCATGAGGACGCGCGAAGGCACGATCTCGACCGACCAGCTGCGCACCTTCCTGCAAGGCGTGAGCGTGCCGTTGATCGGCTTCCTGCGCGACACGCAGAACTACGTCCACCTCGCCGCCCACGGTCTCACGCTCTGGGACGTCGCGTCGACGCGTTTCCAGGCCGATCGCGAGCAGTGGGAGCCGATCGCCACTTGGGTGAACTGAATGAAGTCCTACGCGACGATCGCCGAGCTGGAACACCAAGTCGGCGGCGAGCCCGCCGTCAGCGACTGGATCGAGGTGACGCAGGAGCGCATCGGTCTCTTCGCCGACGCCACCGGCGACCACCAGTGGATCCACGTCGATCCGGTGCGCGCCAAGGCCGGGCCGTTCGGCACGACCATCGCCCACGGCTTCATGACGCTCTCGCTGCTGCCCGAGATGGCGGCCAGCGCGATCGAGGTGCGCGACACACGGATGGGCGTCAACTACGGTCTGAACAGGGTCCGCTTCCCCGCGCCGGTGCCGAGCGGCAGCCGCCTGCGCGGCCACTTCACGCTGGTGAAGTTCGAGCCGCTCGAGGGCGGCGCGCAGCTCACCTACGAGGTGCGCATGGAGCGCGAGGGCAGCGACAAGCCGGTCTGCATCGCCGAGTCTGTCGGCCGTCGCTATGTCTGAGTCCGACGCGATGAAAGTCCTCCTCATCGACGACCATCCGCTGATCCTGACCGCGCTGCAAGGCGTGATCCAGGGCATCGGCACGCACGTCTCGGTCGTCGGTGTCGCCGGAGCACGGGCGGCACGCGAGGCGCTCGCCGCCGATTCCGGCTTCGACCTCGTCCTGCTCGACCTGCGCCTGGGCGACGCCGACGGCTTCGAGCTGCTCGTCGAGCTGCGCAACGGCTGGCCGGCGATCCCGGTCGTCGTCGTCTCGGCCTCCGACCACAGCGCCGACGTGATCCGGGCGATCGACCTCGGCGCCATGGGCTTCGTGCCCAAGCGCGCGAGCAACGAGACGCTTACCGAAGCGCTGCAGGTCGTGATGTCGGGCGGCATCTACGTGCCGTCGATGACGATGGGCGGCGACATCGGCGGCAGCGCCGAGCGCGGCGCGATGCCGAACATCGCGGCGCACGGCCAGCCCGGCGGCCTCGGCAGCATGCGGCCGAATGCGCTCGCGTCGGTCAAGCTCACGCCGCGCCAGCTCGACGTGCTGGGCCTGCTCCTGCGCGGCCAATCCAACAAGCTGATCGCACGCGAGCTCAATCTCTCGGTGGAAACGGTGAAGGATCACGTCGCCGCCGTGCTGCGCGCCCTCAACGTCAACTCGCGCACGCAGGCCGTCCTGGCCGTGAGCCAGATGTCGGGCCAGGGCGCGATCGCGCCCTGGCTCTCGCGTCCGGCGAATTGAGCGCGGTTCTCGCGAGCGGCGAGGCTGCCGCGGAGCCGACGCGGCTGAGCCGCGACGCGCCGGTCGACAACTACCTGCTGCTGCGCGACCAGATTCGCGGCACCTTCGCGTTCAACCGCACCTCGCTCGCCGGCCATGCGATCGGCGCGGTCGTCATCGAGCTCATCTACCTCGGCGTCGCGCCGCTGGCGATGCGCGCGATCTGGGGCGGAGTCTTCGCGCTCGTCTGGTTCGCGCGCCTGTGGATGGCGCTGACCTTCGCGCGCTCCGAGCCCGGCACCGTCGCCGGCCTCGCGGCGCGCCTGCGCGCCTGGCACGTCGGCGTGCTCGCCTGCGGCGCGCTCTGGGGCGCGGCGGCGTGGCTGTTCTGGCCGTACGGCGGCGGCCTGCGCCAGCTCGCGCTGGTGATCGTCGTCTACACCTTCTGCGTCGCCTGCGTGCCGATCCTCGGCGCGCAGTACCGGCTCTTCGTGCTCTTCGTGCTGCTGGTCTTCGTGCCCGCGATCGCGCGGGTCGCGTTCCACGACCCGGCGCTCGGCTGGCAGATCGCCGTCGTCATGACCGTGGCGATGGCGATGACGCTGCTCCTCGGCAACAACTACCGCCAGTCGTTCGACCGCATCGTCGGCCTCAAGCTGCGGACCGAGGGCCTGGCGGTGCGGCTGCGCGCCGAGAAGAAGGTCGCCGAAGCGGCGCGGCAGGAGGCCGAGATCGCCAACCGCGCCAAGACCCAGTTCTTCACCGCCGCAAGCCACGACCTGCGCCAGCCGCTGCACGCGATGGGCCTCTTCGCCGAGGCGCTGCGCGCGCGCACGCACGAGCCCGAGGTCGCGCAGCTCGTCAACAGCATCAACGAATCGGTCGACGCGCTCGAGGGCCTGTTCTCCGAGCTGCTCGACATCACCCGCATCGACAGTGGCGGCGTCGACGTCAACCCCGACAACTTCGAGCTCGCCGAGATCTTCCGGAAGATCCGCCTGCACTTCGAGCCGGCGGCGTTCGAGAAGGGCTTGTCGTTGCGCATCCGCGGCGGCCGGCACGTCGCCTTCGCCGATCCGCTGCTGGTCGAGCGCATCGTCCGCAACCTGGTCTCGAACGCGATCCGCTACACGAGCGACGGCTCGGTGCTGGTGAGCTGCCGGCGCCGCGCCGGACGGCTCCTGGTGCAGGTGTGGGACACAGGTCCGGGCATCGCCGAAGACGAGCGCGTGCGCGTCTTCGAGGAGTTCTACCAGGTGCAGGACGCGCCCGCGGTCGCGGTCGAGCAGAAGAAGGGACTCGGGCTCGGCCTGGCGATCGTCAAGCGGCTCGCCGCGCTCATGGCTGCGCCGCTCGGGCTGCGCTCCGAGACGGGCCACGGCACGGTGTTCACGCTCGAGCTGCCGCCCGGCACCGGTCCGCGCTCGGTCAAGCGCTCGTTCGCCGGCAAGGGCCCGATCGACATCACCCTCGACGGCCGGCTGATCGTCATCGTCGAGGACGAGCCGGCGGTGCGCGAGGGTCTGGAGGTGCTGCTCGTCGGCTGGGGCGCGCGCATCGTCTCGCTCGCGAGCGGGGCAGCGGCGCGCGACTGGGCGCTCGCGCACGATCCGGCGGAGACGAAGCCCGCGCTGATCATCGCCGACTACCGCCTCGGCCAGGGCGAGACCGGCGTCGGCGCGATCACCGCGCTTCGCGCCCGCTTCGGTGCCACGGTGCCGGCGATCGTCGTCACCGGCAGCAGCATGACGGGCCACGACAAGGAAGCGCTCGAGCACGACTTCCACCTGCTCATCAAGCCCGTGCTGCCGAACAAGCTGCGGGCGATGATCGCGTTCAAGCTGAACGCGAAGTAGCGGACGTCGCTAGCGCGCGAGCTGCATCGGCGGTTCCTGCTGCAGCGACCGGTGCGCCTTCTGTGCCGCCCGCGCCACGGCGACGTAGCTGTCGAGCCGGTGAACCGTGCGCGCAGGCCAGTTCGATGGCATGGGGGTGCGCTGACCGGACAGCGCGGCGATGAGGAGCGGCCAGGGATCGTTCATGGCCGCGAGCGTAGGCCCGCCGTGTCGCAACGAGGCCCCCCGAAGCGGGGTGCGAAAGGCAAACGTCATCAATCGTGATGATCTGCGCGTCGCGCCGCGCGGCTCAAGGGGACAGGTGCAGCCAGATCTCGTTGCGACGCAGGAACCACGGCTTGAACGGCGGGTCGTAGCGAGCCAGCAGCGGCTCGCCGGACGCGGTCAGTTCCGCTGACCGCAACGCCGTGCGCAGGAGAGCGAGGTGCTCGTCGTAGTTCGCCTGCGACCAGTGCCCGAGTAGCGAATGACCGCCACCCTCTCGGACGGCACGTCGCGCAGCGTCACCCTCTCGTCCACCGGCTCGGGTGCGGTCGCGCGCGTCAGGCCGTGAGGCAGGACGAACTGCACGATCCAGCCGCCGGGCGCGCGGTCTGCGTCACCGGCGCGGTCATGTCCAGCTTGACCGGCACGGCGGCCTGCGTGACCGGCGCCGTCATCGCGGCGACGACGTACGGCGCGTAGTGCCGCACCTCGATGTCGCCGATCGTGCGTTCGACCGCATAGGCGGGCTCTTCGATGGCGTGACCCGGCACGGGAGCGATCAGCGCGACGAATGCGATCGGTGCGACGAGCGATCGCGAGACCGGCCAGCGCGTCATGGCGCGAGCGCTGCCGCATCGGCGGCGGCCTTGCCTTCGAAGGTCGGTCCCGACAAGTCGCGCTCGCCGTAGCCGCGATCGACGTCGAGCCCGGTGATGTGCCAGTCGTGCGCCGGCAGGGCGATCGGATGCACGATGCGTTCGTACGAGCGCATCGGCCACGTCACGCCGAAGCGACGCTCGTGATCGAAGGTGTCGACCTCCGCCACGGCGCCCTGCGTCCGCGAGAAGCCTTCGAGCGTGAACCGGACGCGGCGCATGAGGCCGTCCTGGCGGTCGATGCAGAGAGCGATGCGATCGCTCGCGACGCGGCCCAGTCCGGGCGAGAGCCAGACCTCGATCACGTCGCAGAGGCGGCCATCGACGCGCTCGGTTCCCGCAGACCGCGTCGGCACGTCGCGGCCGGCCAGCCACAAAGGTCCGAGCAGGAAGAGCCCGTAGCCCTCCGCCACCAGCGACGCGGCCTGGAGCACGTCCGCATCGGTGCTCGGCACGCCGTCGAACCAGACCGACGCCTCGCCGAGATCGCGCGGTCCGGCACGGCCCCGTTTCCACACGACGTGCTTGCCGCCCATCGGCCCGGTGTACGCCTGCGCCACGATGCCGCTCGCCACCAGCAGCCGTTCCTGCGAGCTGCCGCGGTGGCCTGCGTCGACGACCTCGGGCTGGATGCGCCCGACCAGCGGCCGCCATTGGCCGCTGTAGCCGATGTTGATGTCGTGCAGGCCACGGTAGGCCGCCAGGCCATGTGCTTCGGCGCTCGCCTGCAGTCGGGCGACGGCGGCAGGATCGCTCGTCGGCGCCGCGCCGAGTGGCAACGGCGTGCTGCAGCCCGGCAGCCAGCGCAGCGCGACAGCGCCGAGCAGCGCGCGTCGGGTCAGCCGGAGCACGGAGGTCGGCTGCGCGGACGAGGATCGGATCATTTGACGAGCGGTCGCACGGCCGGCAGGCGCAGCATGTCGGTGGTCAGCGGCGTCTCGGTGAGGCCGGGCGCGACGACGTTGACGCGCAGCCCGTGCGCCGCGGTCGCGGCTGCGTTGCGCGCGAGCGCCTCGACGCCGACCTTGGCCGCAGCGATCGCGTCGTGGTTGGCGACGCCGATGCGCGCGACCACGCTCGGCGCGAGCACGGCCGCGCCGGACAGCTCGTCGGCGCG
>JAYTHL010000568.1:0-2575 GCA_043732605.1 Rhizobacter sp.
GACGCGCTCTTCGGCGCGGCCGCGCTCGGCGACATCGGCCACCATTTTCCCGAGACCGACGCGCGGTACCGCGGCGCCGATTCGCTGGCGCTGCTCGCCGAGGCGATGCGGCGCGTCAATGGCGCGGGCTGGCAGATCGGCAACGTCGACGCGACGGTGATCGCGCAGTCGCCGCGTCTCGCGCCGCACATCGCGGCGATGCGTCAGCGGATCGCCGGCGCGCTCTCGGTCGCGATCGACCAGGTCAGCGTGAAGGCGAAGACGGCCGAGAAGATGGGCCCGGTGGGCCATGGCGAAGCCATGGAAGCGCGCGCCGTCTGCCTCGTCTGGCGTTCGACTTGACGAAACCAGGGGCCGCCGAGAGGGCGATCGACGACAGCATCGTGTCGCGCCTCGGCGTGTCGCAAGTCGTCACGGGGGGTGTCCCTGGCTCAAGCGGGCCCGCCAGGCGCCGATAACGGATCGGCGCCACCCGCGAGCTTCGCGGTGTGGATTCGTGCACCCACGCCCGACCGATTCGTAGGGCGACGGAGATCCATCCCATGCCCAGCACCCGAGCGCGCGATCCGCGCCGCCTGCCTTCCCTTCTTGCTGCTGCGCTCGCCTGCGCAACCTTCGCCGGCTGCGGCGGCGGCGACGATTTCATGGCTCCCGCCGCGGGCGCCTCGACGACGTTGCTCGGCGGCACCGTCGCCGTCGGCGCGCCGATCACGAACGGCAAGCTGCGCATCCTCGACGCCACCGGCGCCGTCGTCGCCAGCGACGTGGCGATCGACGCAGACGGCCACTACGCCGACGTGACGCTCACCGGGCCGGCGCCTTATCGCCTCGAAGCCTGCGGCTACGCCGGCCCGAACTACCTCTGCGTCTACTCGGTCGCGACCGGCGCGGGCACCGCCAACGTCACGCCGCTGACGAGCGCGATGGTGCTGCTCGCCACCGGCCAGCCGCCCGACGCGATGATGGCCACCGGCGCGCCCGCCGTGCGCGCGGCCGACATGACCAGCGCCCAGGACCAGCTGCGCGCCGGTCTCTCGGGCGTCCTGAGCGGTGCCGGCGTCACCGGCACGCTCGACTTCGTCTCCGGCGCGCTCGCCGCGGGCTCGCGCTCCGGCTACGACGGCGTGCTCGATGCCGTCGGCGTCTCGGTCGGCCGCGACACCGACGCGTTCGTCCAGATCACGCCGCGCATCGGCTCGGGCAACCTCTACCTGCAGCAAGGATCGTCGGTCGGCACGGTGACGGCGGCGAACACGTCGACGTTGCAACTCTCCGGCATCGAGACGCTGTTCCGCAACATGAGCGCCGCGCTCGCCAGCCCGGCCGCCTGCGCCGACGCGACGATCGGCATCCGCCGCTCGCTCTCGGCCGGCACGCAGATGACCTTCGGCGATAGCGCCCTGCAAGGTCCTGCGGCCGTCGCAGAAGGCCTGTGCCAGTTCTTCGCCACCGGCGACGACGGCACGACCGCGCTCTGGGGCTCGACGCTGCTGAGCCCGACGCTCGGCCGCTGCGATCTTTCCGGTGTCGTGCCGGTGTGCGCGATCTCGTTCGTGCTGAAGAGCCGCGACGACGACGTCATGCCGGTCGGCGACGGCATGGCTGTGACGCAGGAAGGTGGCGTCTGGAAGTTCCAGGGCGATCTCCTGCCGATCCAGATCCGCGCCACCGCGCGCGCCCAGCGCACGCTGCGCATCGACGGTACGACGCCGAGCGTCGACTACGCGCGGGCGATCCAGTTCGAGGTCGCGGCGATCTCGGGCCTGGAGTGCGCGCGCGTCGCCCAGCACGACGCCGGCGGCGCGCTCGTGCCGATCGGCTTCTACAAGCGCCACCCGGGCGCGACCAGCCAGCAGCGCCTCTCGCTCTGGTCCGGTACCGGCTTCGGCATCGGTGCCGGCCTCGATCCGCTCGTCGGTTCGACGCGCAGCGCCGACGACACCTGGCTGACGCTGCCGCAAGGCACCGAAGGCGATGCCGTGATCCGCAACTTCTACCTCGGCGGCCGCACGGTGACGGTCTCGCTGTTCGCCGACGCTGCGTGCAGCACGCCGTTCGCCGTCGCGGGCAAGAGCGAGTTCGACGTCGAGGTGGAAGGCGTGCCGCCCGTGTCCTCGGCGATCGCCGCGCTGCCCTGGCCGGAGATCGACGCTGCGACCGTCGCCGCCTTGCGCAACCTCACGATCGACGCCGGCGCGGCGGGCTCGTTCCACGCCGGATGGACCTTCGCGCGCGGCCCGCTCGGTCTCGACGACATCACCGTCTGCGCCAACCGGGGCGACTGCGGCGAGAGCGGCACGGGCCGCATCGGCAGCGGCCGCATCCGGCCGAGCGCGCGCGACAACACCGTCGTGCTGCTCAACCGCGGCGACGCGATCGCCGCCGACGGCGCCAAGATGCTGGCGCTCTCGGGCCGCAACAGCGAAGGCGTCGGCCTGCAGAGCAACTACATGTCCTGCCCGACGGTCGCCGCCGGAGAGGTTTGTCGCTGAAGCGGCAAACCTCGCTTCGCTGTGCAGGATCGCTCCCGCCCCAACCCCCGCCTCCGAGAGGGAGGGGCGGACGCCGGCGGCGT
>JAYTHL010000569.1:0-2572 GCA_043732605.1 Rhizobacter sp.
GGTCTCGTGGTACTTCTGCAGCTTCGCGTACCAGGCGAGGATCTCGGCATCGCTCTGAAAGCGCTTGACGCGCACCTGGCCGCTGGCCGCGCCCGATGCGGCGGCGGCCATCGCGGCGGCGGCGCGCAGGTCGGGCTGCACGTGGCGCAGCGTCACCGGCAGCATCGCGTCGGCCGATCGTTCGGCGAACCGCTCGACGATGCCGAACGGCGCGGCCGCGAACTTGGCGATCGGCGGCGCGCCGCCGGTCTGCACCTTGAGCGGAAACGCCGAGGCGTTGGCGAGCGGCCGGCCGGCGTTGTCCTTCAGTCCCGCGGGCATCACGACGCTGAACGCGGCGTTCTCCGGCAACGGCTTCGGGAACGCGACTTCGCCGACCTCGGTCGCCTTGTCGTCCTTGTCGAACACCGGCGCGAGCGCGTCGCCGCTCGCCGGCTTGAGGCGGATCTGCGCCGCAGCCTCGCGCGCGATCGGCGCGGTGAATCGCACGCTCATCGGACGGATCGGCAGGCAGGGCGCGTTCGCGCGCTCGCGCTCGCACGTGAATTCCGCCGTGAAGGCGGCGCGGACGATGTAGCGGAAGCGCTGCTCGATCGTCGTCACGACCTTCGGATCGGCGATGGCGGCGATGCCCTTGCCCCAGATCACGCGCATCGCCGAGCCGTTCGGCAGCAGCCGGTCGCAGCGCACGACCAGCATGCGATCGGCCTGCGCCCTGGCGATGTGGCGCGCCTTCAGGATCTCGTCACGCACATCGCCCGTGACGATGCCCAGCGCCAGCCGCTCGCCGATCCCTTCGACCTCGCACCACGCATTGGCGATCACGCTCGCCTCGACCGCCGGGCCGCTCAAGCGCATCAGGAAATGCTGGTCTTCCTCGACCTCGCCGCCGCCGGGCTGCATCGAGACGACGGCCGGGCCGCCGGTCGAGAACATGAACTGGGTGCGCCCGGTGAGCACTGCCGCGGCCGCGCTCGCGGCGCCGGCAGCGGGCTTCGGCGCCGGCTTCCACTCGGGCCGCACGGTGACGACGCAGCGCGCGCCCGGACCGAGCGGCTCGCGGAAGTCGTAGAGCCAGACGCGGTCATCGGACCATCGGCCGCTGCCGGCGGGTGCGCCGCCCTGGCACGACACCGTTGCCGGATCGGCGAGCCGCGGATCGCCGAACGCGACCACGCTCTCGGAGAACTTCACCACCACCTGGCGCACCTGCGCGACCTCGCCCTGCGGCGTCACGGCGACGATGCTGGCGGCCATGGCCGATGCGGCCGAGAGCGCGCCGACGACGACTGCCAGCGCTGCGATGCGACTCTTCATCCCGCTCCCCGATGGTGTGGGCGCGAGTCTAAGAGTGGATCGTGAGGGGACCGCGAAGCGACGGTGGCGCTGGCGAGAAGAAGTCGCCGTCAGCGCGACGCGCGCTGGTCGGCGGCGATCTGCTTCCTCTGCACTTCGATGTCGCGCAGGCGCGAATCGATCACCGACATGTCGATGAAATCGATGGCGCCGCCGCCGCGCCCGAGCCGCTGGCCGGCGCGCAGGCGATCGACGGCGCCGAGCAGGTCGCCCAGCGCGTAGCGCGATTCGGCTTCGGCGCGCAGCGACCGGAGCGGCGCGCCGAGCCGTGCCCAGGTCTGCGACAGCGCGGTCCAGGCGAGCGCGTCGTCGGGATGCACGGCGACCCAGGTCTGCAGCTCCGACGCGCGCGCCTTGAGCGCGGGGTTGTCGGGCGCCGAGGCCGGTGCGGCGACGAGCGCGATCTGCGCTTCGAGCAGCACGCTCGGCCGCGAGCCGTCGGCGGCGTAGGCCTTCATCGCCTCGGCCGCCTGCGCCGGCGCGCCGCGGTCGAGCAGCGACTGCGCCTGCATCAGCACGACGGCGCGCTCGGCGCGCGCGCTGCTGTTCGGGCTGCCTCGGACGATGCCGAGCGCGGTCTGGAACGCGACATCGGCGCGCGCCCAGTCGCGCAGCATGCTCGACGCCAGCGCGCTCTCGCAGGCCGCGCGCAGCTTGCCGGCGGCGTTGCCTTCCCTGTCGGCATCGCGCGCCTGCCAGCGGTGGAGCGCGTCGACGCGCGGGTCCATCAGCACGCTGGCGCGCGCCTGCGCGACGGTGTGCTCGAGAACGCTGACGCGCGACGTCGCCGGCGCGATGCCGGCGCGCGCGCGCGCCTCGCCGATGCGCTCGAGCGTGAGCGGGTGGGTGCGCAGGTAGGGGAAGCCACCGAAGTCGTTGAGGCGCGCCGACATGTCCATCTTCTCGAACATCTCGGCCATGCCGCCGGGCGCGAAGCCGGCGTGCGTCATCACCTGGAAGCCGACGCGATCGGCCTCGCGCTCGACGTCGCGCGAGAAGTTGAGGCCGCCCTGGATCGTCGCCGCCTGCGTGCCGGCGACGACGGCGTTCATCGCGTCGGGGCTGCTGGTGCGCGACGCGGCGAGCAGGCCGAGAACGAGTGCGGCGATGCTCACGAGCGAGCGCTTCGAGTCGCCGGCGATGCCGCGCGCGATGTGGCGCTGCGTGACGTGCGACATCTCGTGCGCGAGCACCGACGCGAGCTCGTCGCGGTTGG
>JAYTHL010000570.1:0-2570 GCA_043732605.1 Rhizobacter sp.
CCAGGTCGTGCAGACGGTCTGGAACAACCTGCCGCTCGAGAAGGGCGAGGAGCTCGCCGCACGCGCCACGATGAACGTCGCCGATCTGCTGCCCGCCGAGCGCAGCTATTTCACCTACATGGGCTCGCTGACCACGCCGCCATGCAGCGAAGGCGTGCTCTGGATGGTGATGAAGACGCCGATGCCGATCTCGGACGCGCAGATCGGCATCTTCACGCACCTCTACCCGATGAATGCGCGGCCGATCCAGGCGGCGGCGGGGCGGCTCATCAAGCAGTCGAACTGACGGCGGCCAACGCCGTTCCGCGGCGGTCCGCAGGAGACGGCTCCGTTCGTCAATTTCTGTCTTGACAGAAATAACAGACAAGACCAGAGTGGCCGCATGGACCTCTCGCCTGCACTCTCGCGCTTCGTCCTCCACTGGGGCGAGATGGGCGCACGCTGGGGCGTCAGCCGCACCGTCGCGCAGATCCACGCGCTCCTCTACGTCACCGGCCAGCCGATGCCGGCCGACGAGATCTGCGACACGCTCGGCGTGGCGCGTTCCAACGCCAGCACGAGCCTGCGCGAGCTCCAAAACTGGAACCTCGTCCGCCTCGTCCACCTGGCCGACGACCGACGCGACCACTTCGCGACCTCGACCCACGTCTGGGAGCTGATGCGCACCATCGTGCGCGAGCGGCAACGGCGCGAGATCGCACCGACGATCGGCGTCCTGCAGGAGCTGCTCGCCGATCCGGCGGCGGCGCAGGAGCCAGCCGCGATCAGGAAGCGCCTGGCGGAGACGCTCGAGTTGCTCGAGACGCTCTCGGCCTGGGGCGACGAGATGCTGCGTCTCGACACCGCCACGCTGATGAAGGTGCTCAAGCTCGGCGCCCGCATCCAGAAGCTGCTCGGCAAGCCGGCCACGGCGCCGCCACGGGCGGCACGCGGCGATCGCGCAAAGGGTTGACACCGCCGTCGCGACGCCAAGCCGCACCAAGGAGAACATCGATGCCCGCCAGCCGCGACCCCCTCACGATCTTCTGCGACGGCGCGTGCCCGCTCTGCGCCACCGAGGTCGACATGCTGCGCCGGCGCGACCGCGCGCATCGGCTGCGCTGGGTCGACATCTCGGCGCCGGGCTTCGACGCCGCCGTCCACGGCTTCGCGCATCGCGATCTCGACGCTGCCATCCACGGCGTGCGCGACGACGGCTCGGTCGTGCGCGGGCTCGACGTGCTGCACCTCGCATACGGCGCTGCCGGGATCGGGTGGCTCGTTTCAGCGACACGACATCCGTTGCTGAGAGCGCCGAGCGATGCCGCCTACCGGCTCTTCGCTCGCCACCGGCACGCGATCTCGCGCGCCCTCGCGCCCATGCTGCCACGCGCGAGGCGAGCGCGCGATGGAGGTCCGTCATGAACGTCCTGGTCTGCGGCTCGACCGGCTGCATCGGTGCCGCGGTCGTCGCGGCCCTGCGCTGGCGCTGCCACCGCGTCGTCGAGACGGCGCGGCCGAAGCGCGGCGCAAACGACGCGGCGGTGCCGCTGGACTTCATGGCGCCGGTCGCACCAGAGCAATGGGCGGAGCGCCTCGTCGCGCTGCGCATCGACGCCATCGTGAACTGCGTCGGCATCCTCATGCCGGGCCGTGACCAGAGCTTCGAGCGCATCCACCATCTCGGGCCGGCCGAGCTGTTCAGCGGCGCTCGGATCGCGGGTGTCACGCGCGTGATCCAGGTCTCGGCGCTCGGCGTCGGCGCGCGCGGATCGGCGTCCAGCAGCTATCTGTGCAGCAAGCAGCGCGGCGACGACGCGCTGCTTGCGCTCGGCCTCGACGGCGCCGTCGTCCGGCCGTCGCTTGTGTTCGGGCCGCGCAGCGAGAGCGCACGCCTCTTCGCGACGCTCGCGAGCCTGCCGGTCATCGGCCTGCCGGGGCGCGGCGAGCAGCGCGTGCAGCCGGTCCATGTGTGGGAGCTCGCCGAATCGATCGCGCGCCTGGTCGAGCGCTCCGGCGCGGTCCGCGGCGTCTACGAGATCGCAGGCGGCGAGCCGATCTGCTACCAGCAGATGCTCGCCGAATACCGCCGCGCGCAAGACCTCGGCGACGCGATCTGGATGCCGGTGCCGATGCCGCTGATGCGCCTCGGCGCACGCGCAGCCGAGTGGCTGCCGCAACGCGTCTATTGCCGCGACACGCTCGCCCTCCTGGAGCGCGGCAACGTCGCTGCACGCAACGCCGCGCCCTTGCTCCTCGGACGACCGGCGTCGACCCTCGCCGAGGGCCTCGCGACCACGCCTCCGGCCACGGCCGTCGACCTCGGCGTGCGCCTCGCGCCACCGGTGCGCGACGCGGTGCGCATCGCCCTGGCGCTGCTCTGGATCTACACCGCAGCCGTCAGCGCGATCTGGCCGCACGACTCCGGCGTTCTCGAGCTGCTCGCCCGATGCGGCTTCGCCGGCACGGCCGGCTGGCTGGCGCTCGCCGCGTCGTGCACGCTCAACGCCTCGCTCGGCATCGCGACCCTGCGCCGGCCGACGGTCGCGCTCTATGCCGTGCAGATGGGCGCCGTCATCGGCTACACGCTG
>JAYTHL010000571.1:0-2568 GCA_043732605.1 Rhizobacter sp.
GGCGCGCCGCGCACGAAGATCGAGAACACGAGCCCGGCCAGCGCCCAGGGCACGACCGTGATCGCCAGGAACAGCACGAAGAGCGCCGAGCGCACGGCCGACAGTGCACGGCTCATGCGTCGAGCTTCGAGAAGGAGGAGTCGGATTCGTCGGGCTCGCCGCGCGAGGCACGCTCGCGCTGGATCAGCTGCTGCGCGAAGGCGGCGAGGTCGGCGTGGACGACGGCGTGCGGCAGCTCGGCCTCGAGTGCCGCAAGTGCGGCGGCGTCGAGCCGGGCGCCCTTGCCGGTGCGCACCAGGTGCGTCGCGCAGCCGACGGCGGCGCCTGCCCGCAGATCGGCCGGCGTGTCGCCGACGACGTAGGTCTCGCTCAGGTCGATGCCATAGCGCTCGCCGATCAGCGCGAAGAGGCCCGGCCGAGGCTTGCGGCAGGCGCAGCCGTCGTCAGGCCCGTGCGGGCAGAAGAACACCGCGTCGATGCGGCCGCCGAACACCGCGAGCTCGCGGTTCATGCGCTCGTGGATCGCGTTCAGCGTCGCCATGTCGAAGAGGCCGCGCGCCAGCCCCGACTGGTTGGTGGCGATCACGGTGTGCCAGCCGGCATGGTTGAGACGCGCGATCGCCTCCAGTGCGCCCGGCACCGGCACCCATTCGTCGGGCGACTTGACGTAGTCGTCGCGGTCTTCGTTGATCGTGCCGTCGCGATCGAGGATGACGAGCTTCATCGCGAGTCAGGTTGCGAGCACAGACAGATCAGCGACGAGATTCATCGTACCGCGCAACTCCTGCAGCAACGCTAAGCGGTTGACCCGCAACGCCTTGTCGGGTGCATTGACCATCACGCTGTTGAAGAACGCGTCGACCGGTGCCTTGAGCGCCGCGAGCTGACGAAGCGACTCCGAGTAATCGCCGGCATCGTAGGCCGACTGCGAGGCTCGCCGCGAGCGCTCCAGCGTGTCGGCAAGTTCGCGCTCGACGGGCTCGATGAGAAGTGATCGATCGAGGGCGGGCGCCGGCCACGCTTCACTGCTTTTCTTCAAGATGTTCGCCACACGTTTGTAGGCGGCCGCCAATGCAGGTGCTTCGGGAAGAGTCTGGAATTCCCGGACCGCCTCGATGCGACGGCCGACCTCATCCAGTCGGGGCCTGAGCTCGATCACGGCCTGCACGGCACGCGCGTCATATCGCGGGGCCAAGCGATGGAAGTCGCGCTCGAAGATGAAATCGAGGACCTCGTTCGCGACATCGCCCGACACTGCGGGCTCGAAAGTCTCCCTCGCGACATTGAGCAGGGGACCGAGCTCCAGCGACGTCCCGGGCGCGACGCGTTCGAACGCGTCGATCAGCGTCAGCGCATGCCGGCGCAGCGCGTACGGGTCCTTTTCGCCAGTCGGCTTCAGACCGATGCTCCAGATTCCGAGGAGCGTCTCGACGCGGTCGGCGATGCGAAGCGATTCGGAGACGCGGTGAACGGGACCCCGCTCATCGCTGCGCCGATTCGTGTATTGATCGCCGATGGCGACGGCGACGTCGGCTGGCTCTCCATCGTGGGCAGCGTAGTACCCGCCCATGACGCCCTGAAGCTCGGGGAATTCGCCGACCATGTCCGTCGTCAGGTCGGCTTTCGCCAGCTGGGCCGCACGTCGGGCATGACCGACGTCGGCACCGATCCGCTCGGCAACCCACGCCGCGATGCTGACGATGCGCTCGACACGCTCTCCCTGACTACCAAGCTTGCCGTGATAGACGACCTTCTTCAACTCGTCCAAGCGGGTTCCGAGCTTCACCTTGCGGTCTTTGTCGTAGAAGAACTTGGCGTCGGCCAGGCGCGGCCGCACGACGCGCTCGTTGCCCTCGACGATGCGCGACGGATCGGCCGGCGAGATGTTGCTGACGACGAGGAATCGGTTGGTCAGCCGCCCTTCGGCGTCGACGAGCGGGAAGTACTTCTGGTTCGCCTTCATCGTCAGCACGAGGCATTCGGGAGGCACATCGAGAAAGACGCGCTCGAACTCGCACGCGAGCACATTGGGCCGCTCGATCAGGCCCGTGACCTCGTCGAGCAGCGCGTCGTCGTCGACCGGCGCGAGGCCTGCCGCGGCGGCGCCGGCCTGGAGCTGGCGCAGCGTTTCGGCGCGGCGCTCGGCGAAGCTCGCGATCACGGCGCCTTCGTCGCGCAGCTGGGTCGCGTAGGTCATGGCGGAGCGCAGCGCGATCGGCGCGACCTTCGCCTCGAAGCGATGACCGAGCGTCGTCCGGCCGGCGTCGAGACCGAGAGCCCGCACCTCGACGACCTCGTTGCCGTGCAGCGCGACGAGGCCATGCGCAGGTCGCACGAAGCTCACGCTCGTCCAGCCGTCGGCGAGCTGGTACTGCATGACCTTCGGGATCGGCAACTGCGCGATCGCGCTGTCGAGCGCGCGCTGCAGGCCGCCCGCGAGCGTGGCGCCGTCGACGACCGCGTCGAGGAAGAGTGTCTCGCTCTTGCCGTCGAGTCGGCGCTGCAATCGCGGCAACGCGCCTGCATCGAAGCCGAGCGCGGCGAGCTTCTTGATGAGCGCCGGCGACG
>JAYTHL010000572.1:0-2561 GCA_043732605.1 Rhizobacter sp.
GTTGCCGAACGGCGCGCCCGGCCGCCGCACGGAGACGTTGGCGTCGCAGCGAAAGCTGCCTTCCTGCATGTTGCCGTCGCAGATGCCCAGCCAGACCACGAGCGCGTGCAAGGCCTTCGCATACTCGACCGCCTCGGTGCTCGAGCGCATGTCGGGCTCGGTGACGATTTCGAGCAACGGCGTGCCGGCGCGGTTGAGGTCGATGCCCGACCAGTCGCCGTGGAAGTCGAGCGGCGCGCCGCCGGGGCCGTTGTCGCCGTCGACGTCTTCGCGGCGGATGCCGTGGATCGACTTGCCGGCATCTTCCTCGAGATGGGCGCGCGTCAGCACGACCCGGTGCAGCGCCTCGCCGACGAAGAACTCGACGGCGCCGCCCTGCACGACCGGCGTCTCGTACTGGCTGATCTGGTAGCCCTTGGGCAGGTCGGGATAGAAGTAGTTCTTGCGCGCGAAGATCGACATCGGCGCGATCGTCGCGCCGACCGCGAGGCCGAAGCGGATCGCGCGCTCCACCGCGCCGCGGTTGGCCACAGGCAGCGTGCCGGGCAGGGCGAGATCGACGGCCGAGGCCTGCGTGTTGGGCGCGGCGCCGAACGCCGTCGACGCGCCGCTGAAGATCTTCGAGCGGGTCGAGAGCTGGGCGTGGGTCTCGATGCCGATCACGACCTCGAAGCCGCGGATCAGCATCGACTGGCGCTGCGTCGGGCTGCTCATTCGCTCGCGCCCGTCGCGGGCCGTTGCAGGTGCCAGTCGGTCGCTTGCTGGAAGGCATGCGCGGCATGCAGCAGCGTGCCCTCGGCGAAGTAGTTGCCGACCAGCTGCAGGCCGACCGGCATGTGCGCGTTGCCGAAGCCCGCGGGAATGCTCATCCCGGGCAGGCCGGCGAGGCTCGCGGGCAGCGTGAAGATGTCGGCGAGGTAATTCGCGACCGGATCGTCGCTGCGTGCGCCGAGCGGCCACGCGACCGTCGGCGCGACCGGGCCGGCGATCACGTCGCAGCGCTGGAAGCAGGCCTGGAAGTCGTCGGCGATCATCCGACGCAGCTTCTGCGCCTGCAGGTAGTAGGCGTCGTAGTAACCGTGCGAGAGCACGTAGGTGCCGATCATGATCCGGCGCTTGACCTCCGCGCCGAAGCCCTCGCTGCGGCTCTGCCGATAGAGCTGCTGCAGATCGGCGTAGTGCTCGGCGCGATGGCCGTAGCGCACGCCGTCGAAGCGCGACAGGTTCGACGAGGCCTCGGCCGGCGCGATCAGGTAGTAGACCGGGATCGAGAGCTCGGTGCGCGGCAGCTGCACGTCGACCAGCGTCGCGCCGAGGCGCGACATCTCGTCGAGCGCGGCGCGCAAGGCAGCCTCGACGTCGGCGGCGAGCGCGGCCGGGAAAAACTCCTTCGGCACGCCGATGCGCAGTCCCTGCAGCGGCTTGCCGGCGCTCGCGCCCTCGCGCGCGCGGCCGAGCGTGGCGTGGAAGTCCTGCGGCGGCCGCTCGGCACTGGTCGAATCGAGCGGATCGAAGCCGCTCATCACGCCGAGCAGGAGGGCGCAGTCCTCGGCGCTGCGCGCCAGCACGCCGGCCTGGTCGAGGCTCGACGCGAACGCGATCATTCCGTAGCGCGAGCACACGCCATAGGTCGGCTTGATGCCGGTGATGCCGCAAAAGCTCGCCGGCTGGCGGATCGAGCCGCCGGTGTCGGTGCCGGTCGCGGCCGGCAGCAGGCGCGCGGCGACTGCTGCGGCCGATCCGCCCGACGATCCGCCCGGAACGCGGCTCTCGTCCCAGGGATTCCTCGTGATCTTGAACGCCGAGTTCTCGGTGCTCGAGCCCATCGCGAACTCGTCACAGTTGAGCTTGCCGAGCGAGACCGCGCCGGCAGCCGCGAGGCGCGAGACGACGGTGGCGTCGAACGGGCTCTCGTAGCCCGCGAGCATGCGCGATCCGGCGGTGGTCGGATGGCCGCGGGTGACGAAGATGTCCTTGTGCGCGATCGGGATGCCGACCAGCGGGCCGGCATCGCCGGCGGCACGGCGCCGATCGGCCTCTTGTGCCTGAGCCAGTGCGCCTTCGGGATCGAGCGCGAGCGCGGTGCCCAGGCGCTCGTCGAGGCGGGCGAATCGCTCGAGCTGATGCGCCGTGACCTCGACGCTCGACAATTGCTTGGCCTGGAACGCGCGGGCCAGCCCGGCGACGCCGAGCTCGTGCGGCTCGCCGCTCATTCGATCACCTTCGGAACCAGATAGAACCCGTCGCTCGTCGCCGGCGCGCTCTTCTGGTTGGCCGCGCGATCGACGGTCTCGCTGACGACGTCGTCGCGCAGCCGCAGCTCGACGTGCCCGACCGCGGCGAGCGGCGTGTAGAGCGGCTCGATGCCGCTGGTCTCGACCGCGCTCATCTGCTCGACGATGCGAAAGAAGCTGTTGAGCTGCTCGAGCATCCGCGCCTGCTCGTCCCGGCCGAGGTCGAGGCGCGCCAGGTCGGCGATGCGGCGAACGTCGGAGGGGGTCAGGGCCATCGGCAAGGATCGAACGGAACGAGGCGCGGCAAGTTGACGCAAGCCCCGCAAT
>JAYTHL010000573.1:0-2561 GCA_043732605.1 Rhizobacter sp.
GCGCTGCTGCGTGGCCGACTATCTCGCGCTCGCATCGGCCCTGTCGGGCAGTGCCGATGCCCGGCTGGCGATCACGCACGGCCTGCCGGGCTCGGGCAAGAGCTTCGTCTCGCAGCGGTTGCTCGAGGCGGCAGGGGCGATCCGCGTGCGCTCCGACGTCGAGCGCAAACGGCTGTTCGGGCTCGGCGCGTTGCAGTCCTCGCGCGACCGCGTGGCCGGCGGCATCTATGACAAGGCCACCACGGAGCGCACCTATGCGCGCCTCCATGCGGTCGCGCATGTCGCGCTCGGCGCCGGCTGGCCGGTCGTCGTCGACGCGGCGTTCCTGGCAAGGTCGGAGCGCGTACCGTTCGCCGCGCTGGCGGCTTCGCTCGCAGTGCCGTTCTCGATCTTCGATTGCCAGGCCGCGCTGCCGCTTCTGCACCAGCGGCTCGAACAGCGGCAGGCGAGCGGTGCGGATCCATCAGAGGCCGACGCCGCAGTGCTCGAACGGCTGAGCAGCGCGGACGAGTTGCTCGACGAACAGGAGCGCGCCGTCGCGATCGTCATCGATGCCGCGCAACCGGCGCAAACAGCGACGCTGGCCGAACGCTGGCTCGCGGCTTGACGCGCGTCAAGCCCGTCGCTGCGGTCAGCCGTGACCGTCGATCGCCCTCGGCGGCAGAGCGAGCGAGGATCGTTCTGCACGGTCCCGGAGCGTCACCATTGGCGACCTGCAGCGCTGCATTGCGCACCGACTACAAACCGGTGGGATAGGTTTCCGGCGCTTCAGCATCGTTCCATTCGGCGTTGCGGTCCAGAGGCTCGACTGCCCGGGTTTCGTCAACGTGGATCAGGGCGTCGAATTGTTCACCCAGCTGCGCGAAGAAGTAGTGGCTCTGGCGCTCGGTGTCGGGACGGTAGATCACGCCGATGGCGCGCTCGAGCCGCGGCTCGAGCAACGTCGCAGTGTGCGGGCCGGCGTCGCGGAGCGGCAGCATGAAGCGTCCGATCCCTGTCGCGTGCATGACGCCCTCAAAACTGTCGGCGCGAGACGGCACGACCTGCTTGCGTTCGGCGGGCGCGCCCCAGTCGGACGCTGCGGTCACGCTGCCGCGGTGGGTCGTGAAGCCGACGAGCACTGCATCACGCCCGTGCTGCTGGCGCACCAGCTGGCCCACGTTGAGCTCGCCTCGCCGCTGGCCCATCTCGGTGGCGCGCGCATCGCCGAGATGCGAGTTGTGCGCCCACACCACGATCTTCGGGCTGACGCCGTGTCGCCCGAGATGTCGCTCGAGCGCACCGAGCGTTTCGACCATGTGGCGGTCCCGCAGGTTCCACGACGACACGTCGCTCAGATACATCGAGCGGTAGTACGCTTCGGCGTTCTTCACCAGGCGGGCATTCTGCTCGGCGTTGAACGCCTCTTCCTCGTCGACGGCGTCGCCGCTGTGCGCAATTGCCGAGGAGCGGCGCCGCAGATCGACCAGCATCGCAATCACTTCTTCTTCGCACGGCTTTGCCGCCCCGTTGCCGACCATCAAACCGTAGACCTGACTGTCCGCTCCGAACCGGTCGAAGCAGGCATAGCGCTCACGAGCCTTCCGCGCCGCGAGCGGGTCGGCCTTGTCGAGATACCGCAGCACGGCCTCCATCGAGCGGTTCAGGCTGTAGAGATCGAGGCCGTAGAAGCCGGTCTGTGCCCGCGCTGGCTTCGCGCCGTTGAAGGCGCGCTGCCAGTCGATGAAGTCAACGACGTCGGTGTTGCGCCACATCCAGGTCGGAAAGCGCTGAAATCCAGCAAGTGCGTCGACCGCGAACGCGTCGTGACCCGAGCCGCGCACGAAGCGGTTCACGCGGTACGCGTCGGGCCAATCGCCTTCGATCGCGACGGCGTTGAAACCCTTCTCGGCGACGAGGCGCTGCGTGATGCGCGCGCGCTCCCGATAAAACTCATGCGTGCCGTGCGAGGCCTCGCCAAGCAGAACGAAATGCGCGTCGCCGATCAGCTTGAGAAGAGCGTCGTGGTCGTCGGCGGCGCCGCTCAGTGGCCGTGCGGCAAGGCGAACGGCATCGATCAGCTCCGCATCGATGGTGGAATTCATGGTCGATCTCCCTTGAGCAGCGGCGTGGCGCCCTGCTGCGCGCGCGCCAGCAGTTCGCGCACTTCCTCATCACTGGTCTGCGAGAAATCGTCGTACCACATGCCCACCGCGCGGAACGGCTCTGGTGTGGTGGCGCAGACCACCTCGTCGGCATCGCTGCGTAGCTGCGCGCAGGTTTCGGTCGCTGCAGTCGGTACCGCGACGACGATGCGCGCCGGCTGCTGCGCACGCAATGCTTTCACGGCGGCCAGCATGGTCGAGCCGGTGGCGAGCCCGTCATCGACGACGATGACTGTGCGGCCGCGAAGTTCGGGCAGTGGGCGACCGCCACGGTACAAGCGCTCGCGCCGCTCGAGCTCGCGCAGTTCGTCACGCGTGGCCGCGTCGACTGCAGCATCCGAAATGCCGAGCCTCTGCACGATCTCGTCGTTCAGCACGCGCACGCCGCCGCCGGCGAGGGCGCCCATCGCGTACTCC
>JAYTHL010000574.1:0-2555 GCA_043732605.1 Rhizobacter sp.
AGCGTGAGCGCGATGTCGTCGTATCCGCCGAGCAGGCAGAACTTGCGGAACGGCTCGACCTCGAACGGCAGCTCGACCTGGTCGGGCGCGACGACGACCTGGCGCTCGAGGTCGATCGTCAGGCGATAGCCGACGAATGCGGCGACGTCGTCGAAGAGCTTGTCGATCTGAAGCTCGTTCAGGCGGATCGGCAGGATGCCGTTCTTGAAGCAGTTGTTGTAGAAGATGTCGGCGTAGCTCGGCGCGATCAGCGCGCGAAAGCCGAACTGCTGCAAGGCCCAGGGCGCGTGCTCGCGCGACGAGCCGCAGCCGAAGTTCTTGCGCGCCAGCAGGATTGACGCGCCGCGGTAGCGTGAAAGGTTCAGGACGAAGTCGGGGCGCGGCCGGCGCGTCACTGGATCCTGGCCGGGCTCGCCGCGATCGAGATAGCGCCACTCATCAAACAGGTTCGGGCCGAAGCCAGACTTCTTGATCGACTTCAGGAACTGCTTCGGGATGATCGCGTCGGTGTCGACGTTTTCCCGGTCCATCGGCGCGACCAGGCCGACGTGGGTGCGAAATGGCTCCATGCCGACGTGCTCCTTCACGACAAGCGCCTGACATCGACGAAGTGGCCCTCGATCGCCGCCGCGGCCGCCATCGCCGGGCTCACGAGATGGGTCCGGCCGCCCGCCCCCTGGCGTCCTTCGAAGTTGCGGTTGCTGGTCGAGGCGCAGCGCTCGCCGGGCTCGAGCTTGTCGGCGTTCATCGCCAGGCACATCGAGCATCCCGGCTCGCGCCACTCGAAGCCCGCCCCCTTGAACACGATGTCGAGGCCTTCGCGCTCCGCCTGCTCCTTCACGAGGCCGGAGCCCGGAACGACCATCGCCAGCTTGACGCTGGCAGCGACACGCGCGCCCAGGCCGCGCACGACGGCCGCGGCCTCGCGCAGATCCTCGATCCGCGAATTGGTGCACGAGCCGATGAACACCTTGTCGACGCGGATGTCGGTGATCGGCTTGTTGGGCTCGAGTGCCATGTATTTCAGCGCCCGCTCCATCGCGTCGCGCTTGCCGGGATCGCGCTCGTCTTCCGGATCGGGCACGCGACCGCTGACCGAGACGACCATCTCGGGCGACGTGCCCCAGGTCACCTGCGGCTGGATCTCGGCGGCGTCGAGCGTGACGACAAGATCCCAATGCGCGTCGGCGTCCGACTGCAAGGTGCGCCAGTAGGTTTCAGCCAGCTTCCACTCGAGGCCAGCGGGACTGAATGGGCGGCCGCGCAGATAAGTGATCGTCGTCTCGTCGACGGCGACGAGACCGGCGCGCGCTCCCGCCTCGATGGCCATGTTGCACACCGTCATGCGGCCTTCCATGCTGAGCTCGCGGATCGCGCTGCCGGCGAACTCGATGGTGTAGCCGGTCCCGCCGGCCGTGCCGATCTTGCCGATGATCGCAAGCACGATGTCCTTCGCGCCGCAGCCGCGCCCCAGGCGGCCATCGACGCGCACCAGCATGTTCTTCGCCTTGCGGGCGAGCAGCGTCTGCGTCGCCAGCACGTGCTCGACCTCGCTCGTGCCGATGCCGTGGGCGAGCGCACCGAACGCGCCGTGCGTCGACGTGTGCGAGTCGCCGCAGACGACCGTCGTGCCCGGCAGCGTCGCGCCCTGCTCCGGCCCGATGACATGGACGATGCCCTGGCGGCGGTCGTTCATCTTGAACTGCGTGATGCCGAGGCGATCGCAGTTGGCGTCGAGCGTGTCGACCTGGAGGCGCGAGATCGGATCGGCGATGCCGTGCGATCGATCGGTCGTCGGCACGTTGTGATCGCTCACCGCGAGGTTGGCCGACACGCGCCAGACCTTGCGCCCGGCGAGCTCGAGCCCTTCGAAGGCTTGCGGACTCGTCACCTCGTGGACGAGGTGACGATCGATGTAGAGGACTGCAGTGCCGTCGTCCTCGCTTCGGATCACATGCTCGTCCCAGATCTTGTCGTACAGCGTGCGGGACATGGGCGCCTCGGCGCGAAACCGGTAACCGGCCATTCTATGACCGACGCTCTTCGACGACCGACGGCGGGACTCGCGTCAGTAGATCCGTGCGGCACCTGCGGATCCTGACGTCCGGATCCGGCACTGACGCGCTGGCGGAGGCACGCCCGCAGTCGGTGGCGATGCCGCGGCGCGTGCATCGGATGCGACGCACTGCGCACCCGGATCGACGACCACCGCGCAGTTGGACAAGACGCCTGATTTTTCCGCCCGGAGACGGTCGGCCAGGGCGGCGCTCGCGACGGCGCCCTGCAAGGCGACGCCGTCCGTGAGCAGCGTCGACCAGGCGACATACCGCTGGGGACCGCCGCAGGCCTTGGCACCGACGCCGATCGTGCGGCATTGCACATCGGAGTCGCAGTGTGCATCGCCGATGAGCGCATCGACGCTGACCGTCGAAGCCGGCCCGGCCGCCGGCGGCGCGTCCCCCGCGCATGCGGCGCCGGTGATCGCCAGTGCCGCCAGCGTCAGTCGCGAGGACTGCCGCCACCTGCTCGAACCTACGACGTCGAATTCCATGTCT
>JAYTHL010000575.1:0-2548 GCA_043732605.1 Rhizobacter sp.
GAGCGCGCCAGCGACCTGCTGGTGCTCGATCTCATGATGCCGGGCCTCGATGGCCTGGAGGTCTGCAAGGCGCTGCGCGCGCGCGGGCGCAGCACGCCGATCCTGATGCTGACGGCGAAGTCGACCGAGCTCGACCGCGTGCTCGGCCTCGAGCTCGGCGCCGACGATTACCTCACCAAGCCGTTCTCGCTCGCCGAGCTGCTGGCGCGCGTCAAGGCGCTGCTGCGCCGCGCCGACCTGCTGCGCGCCGCGCAGTCGGCAGGCAGCGCCGAGCCGCGCGCGGTGAGGAACGGCGAGCTCGAGATCCTGCCGGCCAAGCGCCAGGTGCGCTTTGGCGGCGTGCCGCTCGACTTCACCGCGCTCGAGTTCGACCTGCTGCTGCACTTCGCCTCGCATCCCGGCCACGTGTTCTCGCGCGGCCAGCTGCTCAACGCGGTCTGGGGCTACACCCACGACGGCTACGAGCACACGGTGACGACGCACATCAACCGCCTGCGCGCCAAGCTCGAGGCCGATCCGATGCGGCCCGAGCTGATCCTCACCGTGCGCGGCGCCGGCTACAAGATGCGCGACAGCCCGTCGTGAGCGTCCGCCTCAAGCTCGCGCTGACGATCTTCGCGACAGGTCTTTTGACCGCGCTGCTCGTCGTCGCGACGGTCGTCTTCGCGTTCCAGCGCTTCGAGAACGAGACCGCGTACCGGCGCGGCATGGGCTTCCTCGGTCGCGTCGTCGGCATGTACGACAACATCTTCGACATGCACGAGAAGGACGCTGCTGCGTTCCAGGCATGGTTGCGCGCGCTCGTGCTGTTCGAGCCCGACACCGAGCTCTATCTGCTCGATCGCTCCGGCGCCGTGCTTGCGAAGACCGGCCCGACGCCGCTCAAGTCGGGCACGCACGTCGCGCTCGCGCCGGTGCGCGAGTCGATCGAGCAGAAGGACGCGTCGTACGTCATGGGCGACGATCCCGAGCGCATGGACGCCGGCGCCGTCGTCGTCGCCAAGCCGGTGCGGCGCGCGCCCGCGCCCGGCGATGGCTCGCGCGACGCCGGCTATCTCTATCTCGTGCTCCACACGCAGCAGCTGCCCGAAGGCCGCTGGGACGTGCTGCGCAGCAGCTTCGCGCGGCCGGCGCTCGGCCTCGTGCTCGCGGTCGTCGCACTGACGACGCTGCTCGCCGCGCTCATCATCGCCACCGTCACCGAGCCCCTGCGCCGTCTGACGCGCGCCGTCTCGACGCTCTCGCAGCGCGGCCTTGCCGAAGGTCTCGCGATCGCGCCGGGCAGCGCGCTGCCGGCGCCGACCAAGGACGAGTTCGGCCAGCTCACGACTGCCTTCGAGATGCTGCTCGACATCTGCCGGCGCCAGTGGAACGCGTTGCGCCGCGTCGATCACTTCCGGCGCGAAGGCGTCAGCAACCTCTCGCATGACCTGCGCTCGCCGCTGACGGCGACGGTCGCCTGCCTCGAGACGCTCGACGGCCGCTGGCAGTCGGATGCTTCGCGCGACGAGGACCGCCGCCTCGTCGAGATCGCCTTGCGCAACACGCGCAACGCGGCGCGCATGGTGCAGTCGCTCGGCGACCTCGCCAAGCTCGACGAGCCCGAGTTCGCACTCCGCGCCGAGGCAGTCGATGCCGGCGAGCTGCTCGACGACATCGCGCTGCGCTTCGCCGAGCGCGCCGCACGCCAGGGCGTGACATTGCGCGCGCCGGCCGCGCCTGTCGCGACCGACGCGCCGGCCAGCGCGCGCGCGCGGATCGACGTCGAGCTGTTCGAGCGCGCGGTCGCCAACCTGATCGACAACGCGCTGAAGTTCTGCCCGAGCGGCAGCACGGTGACGCTTGCCGCAGAGGCGCGCGACGGCCGGGTCGAGGTCAGCGTCGCCGACGACGGCCCGGGCATCGCGGCGGCCGACCTGCCGCACCTCTTCGACCGCTTCTATCAAAGCCGCTCGACGGTTGCCCCGGCGACGGCCGAAGGCGGTCGCGGCCTCGGCCTGGCGATCGTCAAGCGCATCGCCGAGCTGCATGGCGGCGACGTCGCCGTGCACAGCGTCCTCGGCAGCGGCATGCGGGTCGTGATGTCGTTGCCGGGCGCTTAGACCATCGCTCGACATGCACCGGGAAAGCCCTCGCGCCTTGTTTCGGGGCGACGGCTACAGTGCGTCTTCCCGACGAGGCACCTGCCTGGTGCTTCGGGAGGAATCGACAAGGTCAGTGAGGAGACAGCGGCGCATCAGCGTCGCGCAGGCGAGAGCCGAAGCACAACATCAAGGGGCGCCGCGAGGCGCCCCTTGTCATTGCTGCGTCTACTTCGGCGCGATGGCGCCGGCGGCCGGCCAGTCGACATCGCCGATGCGCTTCAGCCGTATCTCGAAGATCCGCAGCGGTTCGCGCCCGTCGACGATCCGGTCGCCGACCTCGTAGAGCTCGCCGTCCTTGACCGTCGCAACGTAGCGGATCGTCACCGGCCCGAGCGGGATCTCCCAGCGGTAGCCGTCGCCGGTCGGCACGAACGCGAAGTCGCCCACGTGGCCGACGGCGTGGG
>JAYTHL010000576.1:0-2544 GCA_043732605.1 Rhizobacter sp.
CTGCAGCGCGGCGCGCGCGGCGCCCGATTCGTCGGGCACGCCGAAACGCTCGACGTGGATGCGCTCCGCGGGAACGCCCGCCGCGCGCAACGCGGCTTCTGCCTCGTCGTTGACGCCGTGAGGCCCGCAGACGAACGCGTGGTCGATCCGCTTCGCGTCGACGAGCGTGCCGCCGGCGAAGAACTCGGCGATCTTGGCGCGGTCGAGCCGCCCGCTGTTGAGCGGCAGGTCGGTCGCTTCCTGCGAGAACAGCAGGTGCAGCGTCAGGCGCGACAGATAGCGGTTCTTCAGATCCTCGATCTCCTCCATGAACATCGAGGAGCGCAGCTTCCTGTTGCCGTAGATCAGCGTGAAGCGCGCGTTCGGCTCGGCGGCGAGCACGGTCTTCATGATCGACAGGATCGGCGTGATCCCGCTGCCGCCGGCGATGCCCAAGTAGTGGCGCGACGCGCTCGCATCGAGCGGCACGAAGAAGCGACCCTCGGGCGCCATCACCTGCACCGTGTCGCCGGGTCGCAGCTGCTCGTTGATCCAGGTCGAGAAGCGCCCGCCCGGCACCTTGCGCACACCGACGCGCAGGTCGCCGTCGTCAACGCCGGCGCAGATCGAATACGAGCGGCGCTCATCGCTGCCGTCGATCGTGTTGCGCAGCGTCAGGTGCTGGCCGTGGTTGAAGCGAAAGGTGTCGGCCAGCGCCTCCGGCACGTCGAAGCAGACGACGACGGCCTCGTCGGTCTCGGGCTGCACGCTCTTCACCTTGAGCGGGTGGAAATGCAGGCTCATCGCAACGCCCGCCGGGCCACCCCAAGGGCGTTGCGGCCCCCTCGGGGGGCAGAGAACGAAGAGAGCGTGGGGGCCAACATGACTCAGATCGGCTTGAACTGCTCGAAGGGCTCGCCGCACGCGCGGCAGCGCCAGAGTGCCTTGCAGGCCGTCGCGCCGAAAGCGGCGATGCGTTCGGTGTCGACGCTCTCGCAGCGAGGACAGGCCAAGGCCTCGACACGACGACGCGGCACGAATCGCATCGGCACGGCGTCGCCAGCGCCCAGATGCTGCGGCGGCGAAATGCCATAGGCGCGCAGCTTCGCGCGCCCGGAATCGCTCATCCAGTCGGTCGTCCAGGCCGGCGCGCGCTGCATGCGCACGCGGACCGGGCCGAGGCCGTCGGCGACGAGCGCATCGACGATGCTCTGCTCGATCACCTCGGTGGCGGGGCAGCCGGAATACGTCGGCGTGACGACGACCTCGAGGCCACCGCCATCGTCTTCCACGACGTCGCGGACGATGCCGAGATCGCGCACCGAGACGACCGGCACTTCCGGATCGAGGACACCGTCGAGCACCTGCCAGGCGCGCTCGAGGCGCGACAGCGCGACCTCGGCGCTCACCACGTGCCGCCAGGAAACGTGCGCTGCAGGTGCTGCATCTCGGCCAGGATGTAGCCGAGATGCTCGCTGTGCCGGCCCGACTTGCCGGTGCTGCGGAACGCACGTTCCTTCGGCAGCGTCAGCCCGGCGGTTGCCAGGATGCCGTCGACGTCGGCGCGCCACTCGTCGTGCAGGTCGGCCCAGCGTGGCCCGAGGCCGGAGGCGACGGCCGCTTCGTCGACCGCATCGGCCTCGAAGATTTCGGCGGTGTACGGCCAGAGGTGATCGAGCGCAGCCTTCATCCGCGCCGTCGACTCGCCGGTGCCGTCGCCGAGGCGCACAACCCAGTCGGCGGCGTGCTCCTGGTGGTAGCGCGCCTCCTTCACCGCCTTGGCGGCGACGCCGGCGAGCTCCGCATCGCTCGAGCGATCGAGGCGATGCCAGAGATGCTTCAGGAAGGTCGCCATCATGAAGTTGCGCAGCACCGTCACCGCGAAGTCGCCGCGCGGCAACTCCACGAGCGTGAGGTTCAGGTAGTCGCGCTCGTCGCGCAGGAAGGCGAGCTGGTCCTCGTCGTGCTCGCCGCCGCCGCGCTCTCCCTCGATCTGGCCGGCACGGGTGAGGACGCCGCGTGCCTGGCCGAGCAGGTCGAGCCCGGTGTTGGACAGCGCGATGTCTTCCTCGAGAGTCGGTGCCCGGCCCGACCACTCGCCGAGCCGCTGCGCCATCACGAGGCAGGTGTCGCCGATGCGCAGCAGGTACTGCACGGTCGGGTCGGCCGAGACGCGGATCGACGCGCTCGCAGTCGTTGCGGTCATCGCACGTTCACATGTGGTCGAGCGCCTTCGGCAGCTCGTAGAAGGTCGGATGGCGATAGACCTTGTCGGCCATCGGATCGAAGAACGCCGCCTTGTCGCCGGGGTCGCTGGCGACGATCTGGTCGGAGCGCACGACCCACACGCTGGTGCCTTCCTGGCGCCGCGTGTAGACGTCGCGCGCGAGCTGGATCGCCATCTGCGGATCGGCGGCGTGCAGGCTGCCGCAGTGCTTGTGGTCGAGCCCGGCCTTGCTGCGCACGAAGACTTCCCACAGCGGCCACTCGGCGCTCATGCAGCCTCCTGCATCGCGTCGTTCTTGGCCGCATGCGCCATCGCGGCCTCGCGCACCCATTCGCCGT
>JAYTHL010000577.1:0-8571 GCA_043732605.1 Rhizobacter sp.
GCCACGCTCGTGCCCGCGCCGCGACGATGAACATCACCGTCCTCGGTGCCGGCGCGTGGGGTACGGCGCTGGCCGTGCAGGCGTCTGCGCTGCACGCGACGTGGCTCTGGTCGCGCGATCCGGCGCATGCGGCTGCGTTGCAGTCGTCGCGCCGCAACGACCGCTACCTGCCCGACATCGCGTTGCCGGCGTCGCTTCGGATCGACGCCGACTTCGACGCGGCGGTCGCGCATGCCAAGGGCGGCGTCGTCGTGATCGCGACGCCGATGGCCGGCCTCGAGCCGATGCTGCGGCGACTGCCCGCCGACCTCGGCGCGCCGGTGCTCTGGCTCTGCAAGGGCTTTCAGGACGAGACGGCGCTGCTCGGCCACGAGATCGCCCGCGCCGCCGCGCCGCATCTGCACGTCGGCGTGCTCTCTGGGCCGAGCTTCGCGATCGAGGTCGCGCGCGGCCAGCCGACGGCGCTGGTCGCGGCGAGCGTCGACGATCGAGTCCGTGCCGCCGCGGTCGCGGCGTTCCATGCGGCCAATCTGCGTGTCTACACGTCGGGGGATCCGGTCGGCGTCGAGGTCGGCGGCGCGGTCAAGAACGTGCTCGCGATTGCCACTGGCCTGGCCGACGGCATGGCACTCGGCCTCAACGCCCGTGCTGCGCTGGTGACGCGCGGCCTGGCCGAGATGACGCGGCTCGGCGTCGCCCTCGGCGCCGACTCGGCGACCTTCATGGGCCTGTCGGGTCTCGGCGACCTCGTCCTCACGACCACGGGCGATCTGTCGCGCAACCGCTCGGTCGGACTCGCGCTGGCGCAGGGCCGCGCCCTCGCCGACATCCTCGCGACGCTCGGCCACGTCGCCGAAGGCGTGCGCAGTGCGCCGATGGTGCTGCGTCGCGCCGAGGCGGCGGGCGTCGAGATGCCGATCGTCGCCGCCGTCGTGCAGGTGCTCGACGGTCGTCTGGCGCCCGAGCGGGCACTCGGGCAGCTGATGCGTCGCGAAGCGCGGTCGGAATCTCTGTAGGGCCGATCTGCTCTACGTCGGCGGCACCAGCTGTGCGCCGTCGTAGCCGTGCTGGCGCCATGCCTCGAACACGGCGACAGCGACGGCGTTCGAGAGATTGAGGCTGCGCTGGCCGGCCCGCATCGGCAGTCGCAGCGCCCGGTCGGCGCCGATGCCGGCGAGCACGTCGGCTGGCAATCCCGATGCTTCGGCGCCGAAGACGAGCCAGTCGCCGGCGGCGAAGCGCGCCTCGGCGAACGAGCGTCGCGCCTGCGTCGTGAACGCGTGCACGCGGTCGGGCGACGGATGCTCGGCGGCGAGGAAGGCGAGCCACGACGCGTGGCGTCGCACGTCGACGTACTCGTGGTAGTCGAGCCCCGCGCGCCGCAGCAGCGGGTCGGTCATCTCGAACCCGAGCGGTTCGACAAGATGCAGCAGGCAGCCGGTGTTGGCGGCGAGGCGGATGACGTTGCCGGTGTTCGGCGGGATCTCCGGCATCACGAGGACGATGTTGAACATCGCGTCGGCGTCCCTGCGTCTCAGGTGTCGTCGCGGCGCGGCGTGCGCGCCAGCATCCAGACGTCGACATGCGCTGCGCCAGCCTGCTTCAGGACGCGCGCGATCTCGCTCGCGGTGCTGCCGGTGGTGAGGACGTCGTCGACGACCGCGATGCGCCGGCCGGCGATCTCGGCACGACGACGCGGCTCGACCGCAAACGCGTCGCGCACGTTGCCGGCGCGGGATGCGGGCGGCAGGTCGAGCTGGTGCGCGGTCTCGCGCAGGCGCAGCAGGAGTCCGGCGTCGGCCGCGACCTTGAGGCGTCGCGCCACGCGCCGCGCCAGGAGCCAGGCCTGGTTGTAGCCGCGCTCGTGCAGCCGTCCATCCGCGAGCGGGACGGGAACGACGACGTCCGGCAGCGGCGCGCCACGACGACGCAGCGCGTCTTCGAGCATGCCGGCGAAGAACGGCGCGAGCTCGACCGCGCCGTGGAACTTGAAGGCGGTGACGAGGTGGTTCCACGGGGCGCCGTAGCCGAAGCAGGCGAGGGCGGTGTCGAAGGGCGGAGCGTCGACGAGACACGTGCCGCAGACCGGCATGTCCGATGGCACGGGCAAGGCGCATCGCCGGCAGCGCAGGACCGGCGCGGCGAACCGATCGAGGCAGGCGGCGCAGACGCCACGCCGACCCCAGCTGCGGCACACGGCGCACAGGCTCGGCAGGCAGGCCGCGAGCGGCACGCCGCCATCGAGCCTCGCGCCATGATCCCGTGTCGCAAGCATGGGCTCAATATACTGCCCGCCATGGCGTCGGCCGATGGCAGCAAGGCACGCGGTCTCGACGATGTCGCGGCGCGCGCTGCGCTCGCGCGCCTGGCCCGGCGCGACGCCGCGCCCTGGCTCCACGGCGAGATCGCGAGGCGCCTGGTCGAGCGGCTGGCGCCGCTGCGCGCCGAGCCGCGCCGGATCGTCGAGTGGTGGCCCGGCCCGGGCGACGGCGACGTGGTGCTGCGCGAGCGCTATCCGCGCGCCGAGCGCGTCGTCGTCGAGCCCGAGGGTCCGTGGACCGAGCGTCGCCGCGCCGCGGAGCGGAAGTCGTGGTGGTCGCTCCGCGGACGCGCTGCGGCAACGGTGCTGCCCGACAGCGCCAGCGACGCCGCCATCGGCCGCGCCCAGCTCGTCTGGGCCAACATGGTCCTGGCGTTCGTCGTCGATCCGCCGGCGCTGATGGCGCGCTGGCACGCGCTGCTCGAGGTCGAGGGCGTGGCAGTGTTCTCGTGCCTCGGCCCGGGCACGCTGCGCGAGCTGCGCGAGCTCTACGCCGCGCTCGGCTGGCCGATGCCGACGGCGACCTTCATCGACATGCACGACCTCGGCGACATGCTCGTCGGCGCCGGCTTCGCCGATCCGGTCCTCGACCAGGAGACTCTCACCTTGCGCTGGAAGAGCGGCGACGCGCTGCTCGCCGAGCTCGCCCAGCTCGGCGGCAACACCTCGCCGGATCGTTTTCGCGGTCTGCGCACGCCGCGCTGGCGCCGCCGGCTCCTCGACGCGCTCGCAGAACGCGCCGACAGCGACGGCAGCATCGGCCTCAGCGTCGAAGTCGCCTACGGCCATGGCTTCAAGCCGGCCCCGCGGGTCGGCGGCGGCGCGCCGGTGGCGGTCTCGCTCGACGAGATGCGCGCGATGGTGAGGCGACCGCGCTCGCGCTGAAGCGGTGCGCTAAAATCTTTTGCTGTGTCGAGGCCTGCCGGCTTGGACCTGACTGCGGTCGCCGTTGGCCGTGGTTTTCGACGGCGGCCCAACGACAGTTCCCCAGGCGACCACAGCAGGATGTCAGCTCTCAGTGTCCAGGCGTTTCAAAGGCTCGCGCCGCCTTCGGCATCGCTGCGTTTCGGTCGCGCCGACATCGGCGACGGCTCCGTCCACTGGCTGCTGCGCCGCAACTGCTCCATGACGCCGTCGCAGCTGATCTCGTTCTATCTCTCGCTCAGCGCCTGGTCGCTGGCAATTGCCGGGGCCTTCTGGTGGCGCGGCGCGACGCTCGTGCTGCCGTTCGCCGGCATCGAGATCGTCGCCGTCGGCATCGCGCTCTACGTCTACGCCCGCCACGCCGCAGATCGCGAGCGGATGACGCTCGAGCCTGGCCGCCTCACCGTCGAATGCACGATCGGCATGCGCACCGACCAGGTCGCCTTCGCGCCGGGCTGGGTCCGGATCGAGCCGGAGCACGGCGACCGGTCGCTGATCGAGATCTCGGGCCAGGGCCAGCGGATCTCGGTCGGCCGCTTCGTGCGCCCCGAGCTGCGTCGAGCGCTGGCCGACGAGTTGCGTGCGTCGCTCGGGCGCTGCAGCGCGATCCGGCGCGCGCCGTCGACTGCGCCATCGGCGACCTCACCAACAACGATTTGACGTGGCAATGACGATGATGACGACGAGAGCCTATTCGCGCCTGACCGGCGGCCTGCTCATGACGCTGGCGACGCTGCCGGCCTGGGCCGTCGGCAACCTGGCCGGGGGGCCGGCGGTGAACCAGATCGACCTGCAGCCGCCGGGCACGCAGATCGCGATCGACCAGATCTGGCTGCACAACTTCATGCTGATCATCTGCACGGTGATCTTCCTCGCCGTGTTCGGCGTGATGTTCTATTCGATCGTCAAGCACCGGAAGTCCAAGGGCGCGCGCGCCGCCAACTTCCACGAGAGCACGACGGTCGAGATCGCGTGGACGATCGTGCCGTTCGTCATCGTCATCCTGATGGCACTGCCGGCGACGCGCGTCGTCGTCGCGATGAAGGACACGAGCTCGGCCGACCTCACGGTCAAGGCCACCGGCATCCAGTGGAAGTGGGGCTACGACTACCTGAAGGGCGAAGGCGAAGGCATCGGCTTCGTCTCCACGCTCGACACGACACAGCGCGAGATGTCGGAGAACGGCAAGCCGCAGGGCGACGACTACTTGCTCAAGGTCGACAACCCGCTGGTGGTGCCGGTCGACAAGAAGGTGCGCATCATCACGACGGCCAACGACGTGATCCACGCCTTCTACGTGCCCTCGCTCGGCGTGCAGGAAACGGCGCTGCCGGGCTTCGTGCGCGACACGTGGTTTCGGGCGACCAAGGTCGGCAGCTACTACGGCCAGTGCTCGCAGCTCTGCGGCAAGGAGCATTCGTACATGCCGATCCATGTGAAGGTGCTGTCGCAGGTCGACTACACCGCGTGGGTCGACGGCAAGAAGAAGGAAGCGGCGGCCAAGGCCGACGATCCGACCAAGGTCTGGGATCTCGCCGGTCTGCAGGCGCGGGGCGAGCAGATCTATACCGCCAACTGCCAGGTCTGCCACCAGCCCAACGGCAAGGGCGGCGGCGCGGTCAAGGCGATCGACGGCTCGGCGACCGTGCTCGACGCCGACAAGACCAAGCAGATCCACGTGCTGCTCAACGGCCAGAACAACGGCGCGATGCCGGCGTGGAAGCAGCTCTCCGACACCGAGCTCGCGGCCGTGATCACGTTCACCAAGAACCACTGGTCGAACGCCACCGGCCAGATCGTGCAGCCGAGCGAAGTCGCCGCTGCCCGCAAGTAAGCCAAGACATCCAGAGGACATCCATTCCATGAGCGCAGTCATCGGACACGGCGGCCACGGCGGCCACGATCACGCCCACGCAGGCGATCACGCGGTGGCGCACGACCACCACGACCACGGCGCGCCGCACGGCTGGCGTCGCTGGGTCTACGCGACGAACCACAAGGACATCGGCACGATGTACCTGGTGTTCTCGTTCACGATGTTCATGGTCGGCGGCGTGCTCGCGCTGGCCATCCGCGCCGAGCTGTTCCAGCCCGGCCTGCAGTTCATGCATCCGCAGTTCTTCAACCAGCTGACGACGATGCACGGCCTGATCATGGTCTTCGGCGCGATCATGCCGGCCTTCGTCGGCTTCGCGAACTGGATGATCCCGCTGCAGATCGGCGCGCCCGACATGGCGTTCGCGCGCATGAACAACCTGAGCTTCTGGCTGCTCATCCCGGCCGCGCTGATGATCGTCGGCTCGTTCTTCATGCCCGGCGGCGCGCCGGCGGCGGGCTGGACGCTCTACGCACCGCTCACATTGCAGATGGGCCCGTCGATGGACGCTGCCATCTTCGCCCTGCACATACTCGGCGCCAGCTCGATCATGGGCTCCATCAACATCATCGTCACCGTCCTCAACATGCGCGCCCCGGGCATGACGCTGATGAAGATGCCGCTGTTCTGCTGGACATGGCTCATCACCGCCTACCTGCTGATCGCCGTGATGCCCGTGCTTGCCGGCGCGATCACGATGACGCTCACCGACCGCCACTTCGGCACCAGCTTCTTCAACCCCGCCGGCGGCGGCGACCCGGTGATGTACGAGCACATCTTCTGGTTCTTCGGCCACCCGGAGGTCTACATCATGATCCTGCCGGCGTTCGGGATCATCAGCGCGATCATCCCGGCGTTCGCCAGGAAGCGCCTGTTCGGCTACACCTCGATGGTCTATGCCACGGCGTCGATCGCGATCCTCTCGTTCATCGTCTGGGCGCACCACATGTTCACGCAGGGCATGCCGGTGACCGGCCAGCTCTTCTTCATGTACGCGACCATGCTGATCGCCGTGCCGACGGGCGTGAAGATCTTCAACTGGGTCGCGACGATGTGGCGCGGCTCGATGACCTTCGAGACGCCGATGCTCTGGGCCGTCGGCTTCATCTTCGTCTTCACGATGGGCGGCTTCACCGGCCTCATCCTGGCGATGGCTCCGATCGACATCCAGATCCACGACACCTACTACGTCGTCGCGCACTTCCACTACGTGCTGGTCGCCGGGTCGTTGTTCGCGATGTTCGGCGGCGTCTACTACTGGGGCCCGAAGTGGACCGGCGTGA
This sequence comes from Rhizobacter sp., assembly GCA_043732605.1. Taxonomy (GTDB): domain Bacteria; phylum Pseudomonadota; class Gammaproteobacteria; order Burkholderiales; family Burkholderiaceae_C; genus Schlegelella_A. The sequence goes on from JAYTHL010000577.1 coordinate 6,404, forward strand.
TGTACAGCGAGACGCGCGGCAAGATCCACTTCTGGACCTCGCTGGTCTTCTTCAACGTCACCTTCTTCCCGATGCACTTCCTCGGCCTCGCGGGCATGCCGCGCCGCTATGCCGACTACCCGATGCAGTTCACCGACTTCAACATGCTGGCCTCGGTCGGTGCGTTCGGGTTCGGCCTGTCGCAGGTCTACTTCCTGTTCTTCGTGGTCATCCCGATGATGCGGGGCAAGGGCGCGCCGGCACCGCAGCAGCCGTGGGACGGCGCCGAGGGCCTCGAGTGGGAAATCCCGTCGCCCGCGCCGTTCCACACCTTTGAGACGCCGCCGCTGCTGAACTCCGCGGGCACGAAGATCATCGGCACGGCGCCGATGCCTTCCGCCGGCCCGGCAGGCAGCACCGCCGTGCCGGCCTGAGCCGCGACGACATGACGACCGACCGGCAGAAGAAGGCCAACCGCCGCCTCGCGCTCATCCTGGCGTCGGTGGCGTTCGTCTTCTTCGTCGGCTTCATCGCCCGGCGCATGTTCTTCGCCGGCTGACCCATGAACGCCGTCGCCCGCGCCCGCGCCCTCGTCGTCGACAACCGGCGCATGGTCGGCAAGCTCGTCGCCGTCGTCGCGCTGATGTTCGCGTTCGGCTATGCGCTGGTGCCGATCTACCGCACGATCTGCGAGGCGCTCGGCGTCAACGTGCTGTCGCGCGCCGAGCTGCAGGGCGCGGCCGGCGACCGCGTCGCGCCCAAGAGCGCGATCGACCTCACGCGCACGATCACGATCGAGTTCGACGCCAACGCCCGCGGCCCGTGGGACTTCAAGCCGGCACAGGCGTCGATCGACGTCCACCCGGGCGAGGTCGCGACGGTGATGTACGAGTTCCGCAACCGCCAGAACCGCACGATGGCTGCGCAGGCGATCCCGAGCTACGCGCCGCAGGTGGCGATGACGCACTTCAAGAAGCTCGAGTGCTTCTGCTTCACAGAGCATGTGCTCAAGCCCGGCGAGTCGAAGCAGTGGCCGGTGACCTTCGTCGTCGACCAGAAGTTGCCGAAGGACGTGCGCACGATCACGCTGTCGTACACCTTCTTCGAGGTCGGCGGCAAGATCCCTGCGGAGCCGTCGGCGCGCGCGACGCCCGATCGGGCCGAGGTCGCGCCGTCGTGAACGACATGGAAGAGGCGCCGCTGCGCACCGCCGTGCGCCGCAAGGCCTCGCTCGGGCGGACGCTGCTCGCCGTGTTCTGGTCGTTCTTCGGCGTGCGCAAGTCGCGCGACCTCGCGCGCGACGTCGGCGAGCTCAATCCGCTGCACATCGTCATCGCCGGCGTGATCGCCGCGGCCATCTTCGTGGGCGTGCTCATCGTGCTCGTCCAATGGATCATCGGCAGCGGTGTCGCTGCCTAGACCGCCTCACACGCATTTCAGGAATCGCAGGAGAACATCACATGTCGGCAGTGACGCAGCAGGGCGCCCAGCCTTACTACTTCGTACCCGCGCCTTCGCGCCATCCGGCTTCGGCGGCATTCGGACTCCTGCTCGTGATCTTCGGCGCGAGCCAGTGGATCAACGGCGCGCCATGGGCCGCGTGGGTCGCTCTCGCGGGCTTCGCGCTCTGGGCATTCGTGTTGCAGCAGTGGTTTCGCCAGTCGATCGGCGAGAGCGAGGGCGGGCTGTACGGCAACCGCATCGACGTCTCGTTCCGCTGGAGCATGAGCTGGTTCATCTTCTCCGAGGTGATGTTCTTCGGCGCGTTTTTCGGCGCGCTGTACTGGACCCGCCTGCACGCGCTGCCGAATCTGGGCAACCTCGAGAACGCGGTGCTCTGGCCCGATTTCAAGGCCGTGTGGCCGACCGGCGCCGTGGGCGCCACCGGATCGCCGGCCGGCATCGTCGAGCCGTTCACGACGATGGGCCCGTGGCCGATTCCGACCATCAACACGCTGTTGCTGTTGACCTCGGGCGTCACGCTGACGATCGCGCACCACGCGCTGGTGGCCGGCCACCACGCACGCACCATCGGCTTCATGTGGCTGACGGTGCTGCTGGGCGTGACTTTCCTCGGCTTTCAGATCTACGAATACATGCATGCCTACAGCGAACTGAACCTGAAGCTGTCGTCGGGCGCCTACGGCTCCACGTTCTTCATGTTGACCGGCTTCCACGGCTTCCACGTG
>JAYTHL010000578.1:0-8549 GCA_043732605.1 Rhizobacter sp.
GTCGCGACGCCGCGCTCGACGGTGCGGATCGTCACCGTGCGATCGGCGCCGACGACGTAGACGAAGTCGCCGTTCGGCCCGTGGCGCAGCGCGGTCACCGGCACGACGATCGCGCCGTCGACCGAGCGCAGGAGAAGCCGCACGTTGACGAACTGGTTCGGGAACAGCGTCGCGCCGGCGTTGGCGAAGCGCGCCTTGGCCTTGACGGTGCCGGTCTGAACGTCGATCTGGTTGTCGAGCGTCATGAAGATGCCGTCGTCGAGCTTCTTCGTGCGCGTGCGGTCGAACGCCGCGGCGTCGAGCTTGGTGCCCGATGCGACGCTCGCCTGAATCTCCGGCACGCGGTCCTGCGGCACCGAGAACGCGACGTCGATCGGCGTCAGCTGCGTGATCACGGCGACACCGGTCGCGTCGCCCGCGCCGATGTAGTTGCCACTGTCGATCGTGCGCAGGCCGACGCGGCCGGCGAGCGGCGCGACGATGCGCGAGTAGCCGAGGTTCAGGCGCGCGGTGTTCTCGTTGGCGCGGTCGATGACGAGCGTCCCTTCGAGCTGCTTGGCGAGCGCGGCCTGGGTGTCGACGTCCTGGCGCGCGATCGAGTCCTGGCCGAGGAGAGTCTGGTAGCGGCCGAGCTGGACCTTGGCGCTGTCGCGCTGCGCCTCGTCGCGCTGGCGTGCGCCGATCGCCTGCTGCAGCGCGATCTCGAACGGGCGCGGATCGATGGTCGCGAGCAGCTGCCCCTTCTTCACGATCTGGCCTTCGGTGAAGAGGATCTGCGTGATCACGCCCGAGACCTGAGGCCGCACCGTCACCGTGACCACCGGCGTGACCGTGCCGAGCGCGTCGAGGACGACCGGCACGTTGGCCTGGATTGCCGTCGCGATGCCGACCGTGCTCGGCGGCGCGCCGCGTCCGCCCGGGCCACCGGGACCGCCGGGTCCTCCCGGGCCGGGACCCGCATCGCCGCCGGTCTGCGCGCGCTGGCCGGCACCCGACGCACCGGAGGCGCCGACCGCGGCAGCGCTCGCTGCCGCGCCCGAACGCTCGGCCGGCCGATGCGTCAGCCACCACGCGAGACCGCCGAGCGCGATCAGCGCCGCGACCGCGATCACGGCGCCGAGCCAGCGCTTGCCCGGACCGATCGGCGGCGGCGTGGGCGGGGACACGGGGTGCGGAGCGGGGCGGTCGTCGGAAGGCTTGTCCATGCGGGTCTTGTGCTCGTTTGCCGCAAAGGCTACCAAGACCGCCCGCCGGCACGAGCGAGGCCGGACGAGCGCCCCTCGGCTCCGGTTGCGGACGTCAACCGGCAAAAGCAATGCCGTCCCTCGTGCGCGGTGCCGCGGGGGACAAACCCGGTGTTGACGACGCAACGCGAGCGAAACTATTCTTTACCCTCGGCTCGGGGCCTTCTTCATCGCGCGCCGCATCCTCCCACCTGCCTCAGGACGCCCCATGACCGATCGACTCGCCGGCAAGACCGCCTTCATCACCGCCGCCGGCCAGGGCATCGGCCGCGCGGTCGCCGAAGCCTACGTGCGCGAAGGCGCGCGGGTGATCGCCACCGACATCAACGAGGAGCTGCTCGCCGACCTCGCCCGCGCCACGCGCTGCGAGACGCGCCGCCTCGACGTCACCGACGCGAGCGCGGTGCTGGCGGCGACGATCGAGGCCGGCACGAAGAGCACGGTCGACGTCCTCTTCAACGGCGCCGGCTACGTCCACGCCGGGACGATCCTCGAGACCGACGAGGTCGCCTTCGACTTCTCGTTCGACCTCAACGTGCGCGCGATGTACCGGATGATCCGCGCCCTGCTGCCGCCGATGGTCAAGCTCGGCCACGGCTCGATCATCAACGTCGCCTCGGCGGCGTCGAGCATCAAGGGCGTGCCGAACCGCTTCGTCTACACCGCGACCAAGGCGGCGGTGATCGGCATGACCAAGGCGATCGCGGCCGACTTCGTCGCGCAGGGCATCCGCTGCAACGCGATCTGCCCGGGAACGGTCGAGTCGCCGTCGCTGCGCCAACGGATCGAGGCGCAGGCCGCGGCGAGCGGTCAGACGCTGGCGCAGGTCGAGGCGGCGTTCGTGGCGCGCCAGCCCATGGGCCGGCTCGGCACGACGAAGGAGATCGCGGCGCTCGCCGTCTACCTGGCGAGCGACGAGTCGGCGTTCACGACCGGCACCAACCAGATCATCGACGGCGGCTGGTCGAATTGATCCGTCGCCGCAGGGGCGCTCGCCTAAACTGCTCGCCCTCACTCAAGGAACCCTCATGAAGCTGATGCGATACGGCGCCAAAGGCGCGGAGAAGCCTGCGCTCGTCGATGCCCAGGGCACGGTGCGCGACCTGTCCGGCATCGTTCCCGACATCACGGCGCAGACGCTGCGCCCCGAGAACCTGAAGCGCCTCGCCGAGCTCGACGCGTCGAAGCTTCCCGCCGTCGCCAACCCGGGCCGGATCGCGCCGCCCTGGAGCGGCATGGGCAAGTTCGTCTGCATCGGCCTCAACTACTCCGACCACGCGGCCGAGACCGGCTCGCCGATCCCGAAGGAGCCGATCATCTTCATGAAGCCGACGAGCGCGCTCGTCGGTTGCAACGACGCAGTCGTGCTGCCCAAGGACTCGAAGAAGAGCGACTGGGAGGTCGAGCTCGGCGTCGTCATCGGATCGGTGGCGCGCTATGTCGAGCAGGCCGACGCGCTGAAGCACGTCGCCGGCTACTGCGTCGTCAACGACGTGTCCGAGCGCGAGTACCAGATCGAGCGCGGCGGCACGTGGGACAAGGGCAAGGGCTGCGACACCTTCGGTCCGGTCGGTCCGTGGATGGTGACCGCCGACGAGGTCGCCGATCCGCAGAAGCTCGCCATGTGGCTCGACGTCAACGGCCAGCGACGCCAGAACGGCTCGACCGGCACGATGATCTTCGGTGTCGCCGAGCTGGTCTCGTACGTGAGCCGCTTCATGACGCTCTATCCCGGCGACCTCATCACCACCGGCACGCCGCCCGGCGTGGCGATGGGCATGAAGCCGACGCCGGTGTTCCTGAAGCCCGGCGACGAGATGAAGCTCGGCATCGCCGGCCTCGGCGAGCAGCGCCAGAAGGTCTACGCCTGGGATCCGAAGCTGATCGACGCCTGATCGACCGCGAACGATCGGGCCTGGCTGCGGGCCCGGTCGCGTCGCGTCAGCGGTGGTCGCCCGACGCGGCGAGGCGCTCGCCGGTGATCCAGGAGACATCGCATTTTCACGCACGAGTCATGGCCGAGCGGCGACGGGGCGACTGCGGCCCGCGGCGCGGAAATACACTGCGGTTCCCCCCTCTCCAGGAGACGCGCACCGTGAGCGACACGCTGGTCATCCGCATCCATCCGCGCGACGACGTCGTCATCGCCAGGCAGCAGCTCGTCGGCGGCACGCGCATCGCGAGCGAAGGCATCACCGTCTCCGGCCTCGTGCCGCCGGGCCACAAGATCGCCACCCGCGACATCGCCGCCGGCGAACCGGTGCGCCGCTACGACCAGATCATCGGCAGCGCGAAGCAGGCGATCGCGGCCGGCCAGCACGTGCACAGCCACAACCTCGAGTTCTCGTCGTTCGCGCGCGACTACGACGCCGCGAGCGGAGCGCGCGCCACCGAGTACAGCGTCGAGCCCGCGACCTTCGACGGCATCGTCCGCGCCGACGGCCGCGTCGCAACGCGCAACTACGTCGGCATCCTGACCTCGGTCAATTGCTCGGCGACAGTCGCGCGCGCGATCGCCGACCATTTCCGGCGCGACACGAATCCGCGCGCGCTCGAGCGCTTCCCGAACGTCGATGGCGTCGTTGCGCTGACGCACGGCGCCGGCTGCGCCACCGCCAGCGACGGTGAGCCGCTGCAGGTGCTGCGGCGCACGCTCGGCGGCTACGCGCGCCATCCGAACTTCGCCTCGGTGCTCGTCGTCGGCCTCGGCTGCGAGACCAACCAGATCAACGGCATGCTCGAGCAGGAGTCGCTGACCACCGGCGCGCAGCTGCACGCCTTCAACATCCAGGAGACCGGCGGCACGCGGAAGACCGTGGCGCACGGCATCGAGCTCGTCGAGTGGTTGCTCGACGAGGCGAACCGCGCGCGCCGCTCGCCGGTGCCGGCGAGCCACATCATGGTGGGGCTGCAGTGCGGCGGCTCCGACGGCTACTCGGGCATCAGCGCCAATCCCGCCCTCGGCGCCGCGGTCGATCGCCTCGTGCGCCACGGCGGCACGGCGATCCTCTCGGAGACGCCCGAGATCTACGGTGGGGAGCACCTCTTGACGCGACGTGCCGTCTCGAAGGAGATCGCCGACAAGCTGATCGCGCGCATCCGCTGGTGGGAGCGCTATTGCGAGCGCAACGACGCCGAGATGGACAACAACCCGTCCGCCGGCAACAAGGCGGGCGGCCTGACGACGATCCTCGAGAAGAGCCTGGGCGCGATCGCCAAGAGCGGCACGACCAACCTGGTCGACGTCTTCGAGTACGCCCAGCCGGTGACAGCGAAAGGCCTCGTCTTCATGGACACGCCCGGCTACGACCCGGTCTCGGCGACGGGCCAGGTCGCGGGCGGGGCCAACCTCATCTGCTTCACGACCGGCCGCGGCTCGGCCTACGGCTGCGCGCCGTCGCCGTCGCTCAAGCTCTCGACCAACACCGCGCTCTGGCTCAAGCAGGAAGACGACATCGACATCAATTGCGGCGATGTCATCGACGCCGGCACGAGCATCGACGCGATGGGCGAGCGCATCTTTCGGCTGATGCTCGAGACCGCCTCGGGCCGCAAGACCAAGAGCGAAGTCCACGGCTATGGGCAGAACGAGTTCGTGCCCTGGGCGCTCGGCGCGACGATGTGACCGCCCTGACCGGCGCTTGATCAGGCGCTGGGCTCGGTAAGGGCCGTCCGTCGGCCGCGGCGATCGATCGCCGCGTTCTTGACGCGCGTCAACGCCGCATCTGCCGTGCTTCCTACGATGACCACATTCCAGATGAACCGTCTGGATGTCGGCCGGCGTCGGCCCGAAGGAGCACAACTTGGCATCCGGACTCTTCAAGCAGGGCCTCGCGCTCTCGATCGCCGTCGGCATCGCTTCGACCGTCATGGCGGCGAGCAGCGGCAAGCCCGCGGCCCGTGAAGCAGGCGACTTCGGACCGCCGCAGGGTGCCCCGATCCATGCGGTGCTGACCAGCCCGCCGAACGTCCCGCCGCCGACGAACCGCACCAGGCCGGCGAAGGTCATCGTCGAGCTCGAGGTGGTCGAGAAGGACATGGCGATTTCCGAGGGCGTGTCGTACACCTTCTGGACCTTCGGCGGCACGGTGCCGGGCAGCTTCATCCGCGTGCGACAGGGTGACACCGTCGAGTTCCACCTGAAGAACCATCCCGGCAGCAAGATGCCCCACAACATCGACCTGCACGGCGTCACCGGCCCCGGTGGCGGCGCGGCTTCGAGCTTCACGGCGCCGGGCCACGAATCGCAGTTCACGTTCAAGGCGCTCAACGAGGGCATCTACGTCTACCACTGCGCGACCGCCCCGGTCGGCATGCATGTGGCCAACGGCATGTACGGACTCATCCTCGTCGAACCGCCGGAAGGGCTGTCGAAGGTCGATCACGAGTACTACGTGATGCAGGGCGACTTCTACACGACGGGCTAGTACCGCGAGAAGGGACTGCAGCCCTTCGACATGGAAAAGGCGATCGACGAGCGTCCGACCTACGTCCTCTTCAACGGCGCCGAGGGCGCGCTCACCGGCGACAAGGCGATCGTCGCGAAGACCGGCGAGACGGTGCGCCTGTTCGTCGGCAACGGCGGCCCGAACATGGTCTCGAGCTTTCACGTGATCGGCGCGATCTTCGACAAGGTGCGCTACGAGGGCGGCACGAGCGTGCAGCGCAACGTGCAGACGACGCTGATCCCGTCCGGCGGCGCGGTCGCCGTCGAGTTCAAGGCCAAGGTGCCGGGCAGCTACGTGCTTGTCGACCACTCCATCTTTCGCGCCTTCAACAAGGGCGCGCTGGCGATCCTCAAGGTCGACGGTCCGGAGGACAAGACGATCTACTCGGGCAAGGAAGTCGACTCGGTCTATCTCGGCGACCGCTCGCAGCCGAACATGAATGCCGTCGCGACGGCGACCCGGGCCGCGGCCAGCGGGACGCTGACGCTCGAGGACCAGGTCCTCGCCGGCAAGGAGCTGTTCGCGGGCACGTGCTCGGTCTGCCACCAGGCCAGCGGCGCCGGCCTGCCGGGCGTGTTCCCGCCGCTTGCGAAATCGGACTACCTCGCCGCCGATCCGAAGCGGGCGATCGGCGTCCTGCTGCATGGCCTCACCGGAAAGGTCACCGTCAACGGCGGCAGCTACGACTCGGTGATGCCGCCGATGAACCAGCTCAACGACGACGCGATCGCCAACATCCTCACCTACGTCCTGAACAGCTGGGGCAACGCCGGCGGCCGCATCCTCACCGAAGAGGTCGCGAAGGCGCGCGCGCTCAAGGCCGTCGCGACTGCGGCACCCACCCACTGAGCATGACGTGAGGGCGCCGGGCAACGACAGCGACACCCGCGGCGCGCGGCGCGGCGGGGGCGCGCGCCGGCTGGCGCGGATCGCGGTCGCGGCGTTGTCGATGCTGCCGCTGGCCGCGCGCCCGGCCGACTACGTCGACGTGCCCGCCGGGAGCCTCGTCAGTGCGATCGCGGCAGGCATCGACAATGCGTCGGTGCCGGTCGCGGCGTTCTCGATGCGGGTCGTGCCGGTCACGCAGGCGGAGTTCAAGGCCTTCGTCGCCGGCCATCCGCAGTGGCGGCGCGACCGTGTACCGCGCACCTTCGCCGACGCCAGCTACCTGCACAGCTGGCGCGCTGCCGAAGCGCCCGAGGATGCGGTGGACGGCGATTCGCCCGTCGTCGACGTCAGCTGGTTCGCCGCCGAGGCCTACTGCGAGAGTGAAGACGCGCGTCTGCCGACCTGGATGGAGTGGGAATACACGGCGGCGTCCGATGCCACCCGGCGCGACGCACGCGACGACCCGGCCTGGCGCGCGAAGATCCTCGGCTGGTATGCGCGGCCGGCCAGCGACGCCCTGCGCGCCGTCGGCGACCGGCCCAACGTCTACGGTGTGCGCGACCTGCACGGCCTCGTCTGGGAATGGGTCGACGACTTCAACGCGCTGCTCGTCGACGCCGACAGCCGGTCCGGCGGCGACCCCGACAAGCTGAAGTTCTGCGGTGCCGGCGCCATCGACCTGCAAGACCGCGCGAACTACGCCGTGCTGATGCGGATCGCGTTGCTCTCGTCGCTCGCCGCGTCCGACAGCACCGGCAGCCTCGGCTTTCGCTGCGCCCGTCCTCACCCACCGGAGACACCATGATCGCTCGAACCTTCCGTGCCGCGGCGCGCACGATCGCCCTGGCGTCGATCGCGACGGCTCTCGCCGGATCCGCGGTCGCCGCTCCGGCGCCCGCACCGGCGCCCGTCGCGTCGGCGCCGGTACCGGCGCTGCCTGGCGACTCGGTCTACCAGCTGCCGGCGACCCTCACCGATCAGGCCGGACGCACGTTCAGGCTCGACGCGCGCCGCGGCCAGCCGATGCTCGTCAGCATGTTCTACACCTCGTGCCAAGTCGTCTGCCCGATGCTGATCGATGCGCTGGGCGACACGCAACGACAGCTGACGGAAGGTGAGCGCGATCGTCTCGGCGTGCTCGTCGTGAGCTTCGATCCGGCGCGCGACAGCGTCGCGGTCCTGAAGCACACTGCCGACCAGCGCGGACTCGACCCGGCGCACTGGTCGCTCGCCCGCGCCGACGCGACGACGACGCGCAAGCTCGCGGCGGTGCTCGGCATCCAGTACCGCGCCCTCGCCGACGGCGACTTCAATCACACGACCATCCTCCTGCTCCTCGACTCGCAAGGCCGCATCGTCGCGCGCACGTCCAGGCTCGGGAACGCCGATCCGGCCTTCGTCAAGCGTGTTCGCGCCGTCATGCAGGCGACCCCGCAATGACGACGGCCCGTCCGACGCCGGACTGACCGCGGCGCGACATCGACGGGCGTCGGCGCCCGGCCGGCGCGCAGTCCGGGCACGGGCGCGGCTATGCTCGCCGCCTGCTCACGCGCACGCCCGTGCGTCTCGGTCTCGATGTCGCTGTCGCTGTCGACCAAGCTCCGGATCTGGCGCCTGCTGCCTGCCTACGCCCTCAACGGCCTCGAGGTCGCGCTCGGCATCGGCTGCATCCAGCAGCTCACGACGCTCGTCGCCGGCGAGCACGTCGCCGCGCTGGTGGTGAGCGGCGCGGTGTCGGCGAGCATCGTCGACCTGCCGAACAGCGTCGCGCGCAACTGGCGCGCCGTCGGCGTCGCCGTGCTGCTGAGCGCGTTCGCCGCGCTCGTCGTCGACCTGCTGCGCGGCCATCCGCTGTTGCTCGGCGCGGCGGTCGCGATCGTCGCCTTCTTCGCCATGATGGCGCTGGCCTGGGGCGCGCGCGCCGGCGCGATCTCGTTCTCGCCGGTGCTCTCGATGATCTTCTCGATGG
>JAYTHL010000579.1:0-2532 GCA_043732605.1 Rhizobacter sp.
GTCGGCGAGATCGTCGCCGCCGTCGCCGCCGACACCGAGGTGATCGCGCGTGCGGCGGCTCGGCTGGTGCGCGTCGACTACGAGGTGCTGCCCTCCGTCGTCGATCCCGCGGCAGCGCTCGAGCCCGGCGCGCCTCTGGTTCACGACAACGCGGCGTCGTACATCAAGGTCTTCGACGCTGGAACCAAGGACAACGTCTGCTCGCGCACCGAGTTCCGCACCGGCGACGCGGATGCGGCATGGTCGCAGTGCGACGTCGTCGTCGAGAACACCTACACCACGCAGGCGCAGGCGCATCTGTCGCTCGAGCCGTGCGGCGCGCTCGCCGAGATCGATGCGGCTGGCCGCGTCACGCTCTGGTCGGCGAACCAGTCGGTGTTCCGCGTTCAGGCGAGCGTGTGCGAATCGCTCGGCCTGCCGATGACCAAGCTGCGCTGCCTCACGCCTCGCGTCGGCGCCGGCTTCGGCAACAAGATGGAAGCGCACGTGCAGCCTGCCGTCGTGCTCCTCGCGATGAAGACCGGCCGCTCGGTCAAGCTCATCCTGAGCCGCGAGGAAGACTTCGAGACCGTGCGTGCGCGCCATCCGTTCCGGATCCGCGTCAAGACCGGCGCCACCGCCGACGGCACGCTCGTCGCACGCGAGATCGAGCTGCTGCTCGACGGCGGCGCCTACGGCGACGACAGCCCGGGCGTGCTCGGCTACGCGCTGCTGATGCAGTGCGGCCCGTACCGCATCCCGCACGTGTTCGCGCACGGCCGCGTCGCCTACACGAACAAGCTGCGCTTCGGCGCGTTCCGCGGCTTCGGCGTGCCGCAGGTGACATTCGCGACCGAGTCGCAGCTCGACGAGATCGCGGCGCGCGTCGGCATCGATCCCATCGCGCTGCGGCGCAAGAACATGCTCGTGCCCGGCGACCCGTGGTTCGGCGGCCAGGCGATCCGCTCGAACGGGCTCGCCGAATGCGTCGACACGGTCGAGCGCGAGTCCGGCTGGAAGGAGCGGCCCAAGGCAATGCGTCGCGGCCGCGGCGTCGCGCTCTCGGCGCACGTCAGCGGCCTGCTCGCCTCGGGCGCGATCGTGCGCATGCTCGAGGACGGCAGCATCCTGCTCAACACCGGCGCGGTCGACATCGGCCAGGGCTCGAACACGGTGCTGACGCAGATCTGCGCCGAGTCGCTCAAGGTGCCGGTCGATCAGGTCGCCATCGCGAGCCCCGACACCGACGGCTCACCCTACAACTGGGGCACGACGGCGAGCCGGGTCACCTACGTCGCCGGCCGCTCGGTCGTCGGCGCCGCGGCCGAGGTCGAGAAGAAGCTGAAGGAGCACGCCGGCGAGATGCTCGAGTGCTCGGTCGACGATCTCGAGTTGCTGCCCGGCGGCCGCGTCGCGATCAAGGGCGTCGAAGACCGGGCCGTCACCTTCGCGCAGATCTCCGGCCGCGCGCATTGGGCCGCCGGCGGGCCGATCATCGGGACGCACAGCTGGGTCTTCGACCAGAAGACGTTCGATCCGAAGCGCGCCGTCGCGCTCGGCCTGCCGTTCGCGGCGATCGGCATCTTCAGCTTCAACGCCGTCGTCGCCGAGGTCGAGGTCGACGAGGCGACCGGCAAGGTGCGCGTCGTCGGCGCCTGGTCGGCGTGCGACATCGGCCGCGCCATCAATCCGCTGATGGCGAGCGGCCAGGTCGAGGGCGCGTTCGTGCAGGGCATGGGCTTCGCGCTCACCGAGGAGATGGTCTGGGACGGCGCGCGCCTCGCCAACCCGAGCCTGATGGACTACAAGATCCCGACCTTCGCGGAGCTGCCCGAGACGCTGCGTGCGTACCTGATCGAATCCGACGAGCCGAGCGGCCCGTTCGGCGCGAAGAGCGTCGGCGAGCTCGGCATCAACGGCGTCGCCGCGGCGATTGCCAACGCCGTCGCGGACGCGACGGGATTGCGCTTGCGCGACCTGCCGCTGACGGGAGAGCGCGTCCTGCGCGGGCTGATCGCACAAGGCGGCGGAGCGGCCGCATGAACATCGCCGACTACCCGCCGCAGGAGCCGCTCTCGCCGCTCGGCCGCGCGTACCAGGAGCGCGCGCTCGCGGCGGGCGAGGGCGCTGTCGGCGCGGAGTTCGCGTACGGCGACGATCCGTACCAGCGTCTCGCGGCGCATGCCGCAGCCGAGCCGAACGGCGACGTGCTCGTCTTCTTCCACGGCGGCGGGTGGACCGGCGGCTACAAGGAGTGGATGAGCTTCATGGCGCCGGCGCTCAACGCGCTCGGCGTCACCTTCGTCACCGCCGGCTACCGGCTCGCGCCGGCACACGTGTTCCCGGTCGGCGTCAACGACGCCGCGGACGCGGTCGCCTGGGCGCATGCGCACATCGGCGAGCAAGGCGGCGACCCGGGGCGCCTCTTCGTCGGCGGCCATTCGGCCGGCGGGCACTACGCCGCGTGGCTCGCCGTTTCGGCGCCGTGGCGGCAGGTGCGGGCGCTGCCGAGCGACGTGGTGCGCGGCTGCCTGCCGGTGTCGGGCGTCTATC
>JAYTHL010000580.1:0-8518 GCA_043732605.1 Rhizobacter sp.
CATAGTGTTTAGCCCGCTCAACCTGAACACTGAATACAATGCGTCAATGGCCGGTGGCGACTCCCTTGTCTTGACGCGCGTTTCTGCCCGTACCGACTACGTCGAGCAGGTTCACCGCGCCTTGCTCGACGCCATCTGCGACGGCTCGCTCGCGCCGGGCGAGCGCATTACGCAGGAAAAGATTGCCGAGCAAATGAGCGTCTCGCGCTCACCGGTGCTGCAGGCTCTGCGCCTGCTGAAGAAGGACGGCTTCATCCACGACGCGCCGGGCCGCGGCGTTCAGGTGGCGCCGCTAGACCCCGTCTGGACTGGAAAGCTCTACGACGTGCGCGGCGCGCTCGACGGCCTTGCCGTGCGGCTGGCGGCGCAGCGCGGGGCGTGGCTCGACCCCCGGCTGATCGACGAAGGCCGTGAGGCGGCCGCGGGCATCGACGTCCGGCGGGTGATCGACGCGGACCTCGCCTTTCACGCGGCGATCTATGCGGCCAGCGGCAACGAGCTGATCGTCGAGAGCACGGCCCTGCACTGGACCCACCTGCGGCGCGTGATGGGGGCGGTGCTGCAGCCCCGCCAGTCTCGCGCCACGATCTGGGACGAGCATGCAGCGATCGCCGATGCGGTCGCGCAACGTGATGCCGAACGCGCCGTCATGCTCACTGAGCTGCATGTCACGCGCGCCCGGACGAATCTGCTCGACCGCCTGGAGGCGGCCATGCAGCGAACCCGCCCGTCCGCGCTCGTCTGAACTGCGCATGCCCACCGGCCTGCGTGCGTCTGAATCCTCTGATCGCTGAATCGATCGAAGCTCGGCGATCGCGTCCGGACCCGGACCGTTCTCCGTCCGAGCCGGCAGTATCGGTGACCGTCAGTCGAACATGTCCGGCTGGGTGGCCACCAGGTCCTCCCAGATCGGCTGGAAGTGCAGCCAGCCGATGTACTCGCTGCCGACGTGTTCGCGGCTGTAGCGTGCGCGCTCCGGCGTGACGAGCCGCGGGGTCTGACCGGTCGCCTCGATCGCCAGCTGCTGTTTGCAGCAGCGCTCGAGCGCGATGAACCAGAACGCGGCGGCCTCGATGCTGTGCCGGCTCGCGGTCAGCAGACCGTGGTTCTGATGGATCGCGGCCTTCACCCCGGCGAAAGCGTTGGCGACCTTGTGGCCGGCCTTGACCTCGACCGCCACCTGCCCCGCTTCGTCGCCGATGACGACGTGATCCTCAAAGAAAGCGGCCGCGTCCTGCGAGATAGGCGCCAGTGACTTGCCCAGCGCGGCAAAGGCTGTGCCCCAGAGCGTGTGCGCGTGGCACATTGCGACGATGTCCTGGTGTGCCTCGTGTACTGCCGCATGCAGCACGAAGCCGGCGCGGTTGATGGCGTGCCGCCCCTCGACGACCCGACCGTCGTGATCGGCCAGGATCAGGTTCGAGACCTTGACCTGTGAGAAGTGAACCGCCATCGGGTTGGTCCAGTAGAGGCCGGGGTTCTCCGGGTCGCGGATCGTCAGATGACCAGCAAACCCGTAGTCGAAGCCCTGCAGCGCGAACGCTCGGCAGGCGCCGACGAGCCGCTCCTTCAGGTGCTGCCGGTGCGCCGCGACGCTCGCGTGCTTCGGCAACTCGGGATAGATGAGTCCGGCCTGCTCCGGCTGGTAGATCGAGATGCGTTCGTCCTGCACGAGTTTCGGGACGGGGCTTTCAAGCACTGCGGCCATTGCGATTCTTCCGGGTCTAAGGGTTTGGGGATTGGCGAAAGCAATACCCGAACGGTTTTGCTTTCGCGCTGCCCGATCTTCGTAGCCGCGAACCCCTCGCACAAGCGATGGCTGTTCACGAAAGCATGAATGGCGCTCACCTCAAGCTGCCTGAACAGGCTGCGTGGGTTCGAGTCGAGCGGCGACGGGTCGGAATACCGTGGCTTAAGAGTTATCCCTAACGAGTGAACCTAATTCATCTATTGGTGAACAATGAGCGTTTGTGCGTTCAGGTGTGGAACTCGATGATCGCCCCTCGCAGGGACTGTGAGCCCGCAAACCAGGAGATCCCATGAATGTCAGCCGCCGCACTCTTCTCCAATCCGCCGCCGTCGCCTCGATCGTCGGCCCGGCGGGCACCCGCTTCGCCCACGCGCAGGCCGGCACTTACAACCTGAAGGTGGCGAGCAACGTCCAGACGAACCACCCGGTCTACATCCGGCTCGCCGAGGCGTCGGAGAAGATCAAGGCCGACTCCCAGGGCAAGGTCGTGATCTCGATCTTCCCGAACGGCCAGCTGGGTTCGGACACCGACATGCTGAGCCAGGTGCGCTCGGGCGGCATCGACTTACTGACGATGCCTGGCGTGGTGCTGGCCAACCTCGTGCCGCTGGCGTCGCTGAACAGCGTCGGCTTCATCTTCTCCGACTACCCCTCGGTCTGGAAGGCGATGGACGGCTCGTTCGGCACCTACATCCGCACCGGCATCACCAAGGCCAACCTCGTCGTCTTTGACAAGGTCTGGGACAACGGCTTTCGCCACATCTCGTCGCTCAAGCCGATCAATGCGGTTGCCGACCTGAGCGGCATGAAGATCCGGGTGCCCGTGAGCCCGCTGCTGCTCTCGCTCTTCAAGTCGCTCGGCGCAGCACCGACGCCGATCAACTTCAACGAGCTGTACAGCGCACTGCAGACCAAGGTGGTCGAGGCCCAGGAGAACGCCCTGCCGCTGTTCACCACCGCCAAGCTGTACGAGGTGCAGAAGAACATGGCGCTGACCGGCCACACCTGGGACGGCTATTGGCTGTTGGCCAACAAGCGTTCTTTCCAGGCGCTGCCGCCAGAGCTGAGCGCGCTCGTCACTCGCCACATGAACACGGCCGCCGTTTTGCAGCGCGCCGACAGCGAGAAACAGGCCGCCAGTCTCGAGGCCGAGCTGACCGCCAAGGGCATGGTGCTGAACAAGCCGGACGTCGCCTCGTTCCGCAGCGCACTGCAGAAGAGTGGCTTCTACGCAGAATGGCAGAAGAAGTTCGGCGACGAGGCCTGGGCGCAGATCGAGTCGGTCGCCGGCAAACTGGTCTGAGGTCGGACCGCCATGTCGCCGATCTCCAGTGAATTTTCGGGCTCCGAGGTCGGCGCAGGCGTAGGCACGGCGACTTGCCTGCGTTCGACGCCGAGTCGCCGGATCGCATCCCGGGTCGACGCTGCGTTCGGCGCGCTGATCGAGTCTGCCGCCGGGTTGCTGCTGATTGCCGAGATCGTCATCTTGGCGGCCGGTATCTTCGCGCGCTACGTGCTTGGCAGCGCGCTGGTCTGGTCGGACGAGCTGGCACAGATTCTTTTCATCTGGCTCGCGATGCTGGGCTCGGTGGTCGCGCTGCGCCGCGGCGAGCACATGCGCATGGGCACGGTCGCGGCGAAGGCGACGCCGCGCTTGAGAGCCGTGCTGGAAGCGCTCGCCATCTGCGCGGCCGTGCTGTTCCTGGCGCTGATCGTGCGCCCGGCCTACGAGTTCGCCGAAGACGAGCACTTCATGAACATGCCGGGGCTCGACATTCCCGGCTCCTGGCGCGCTGCGGCGCTGCCGGCCGGCATGGCGCTGATGCTCGTCGCGGCGCTGCTGCGGCTGGCGCGGGTCGCGCGCTGGCAGGATGCGCTTGCCGCGTTCGGCGCACTTGCCGTGGTCACGGCGGCGCTCGTCGCCGCCCAGCCGCTGTTGCTGACGATCGGCAACGCCAACCTGTTCCTGTTCTTCGTGGTCATCATTGCGGCCTGCGTGTTCGCCGGCGTGCCGATCGCGTTCGCGTTCGGGCTCGCGACGATCAGTTATCTCTCGCTGACGACGACCACGCCGTCGGTCGTGATGGTCGGCCGGATGGGTGAAGGGCTGTCGCACCTGATTTTGCTGGCAGTGCCGCTTTTCGTCTTCCTCGGACTGCTGATCGAGATCACGGGCATGGCGCGCCGCCTGATCGGCTTCCTCGCCTCCATGCTCGGACACGTGAAGGGCGGCCTGTCGTACGTGCTGATCGGCGCGATGTACCTGGTCTCGGGCATCAGCGGCTCGAAGGTTGCCGACATGGCGGCCATCGCCCCGGCACTGTTTCCCGAGATGAGGAAGCGCGGCGCGAAACCGGGCGAGCTGGGCGCGCTGCTGTGCGCCACCGGCGCGCAGACCGAGACGATTCCGCCGAGCCTGGTGCTGATCACGATCGGCTCGGTGACCGGCGTCTCGATCACGGCACTCTTCATCGGCGGCATGCTGCCGGCGGTGGTGGTGGGCTTGCTGCTCGCGGCGCTCGTCTGGTGGCGATCGCGCGACGAGGACCTCTCGACCGCCGAGCGCTGCTCGATCCGAGAGATCCTGCGCCGGCTGCTGGTGGCCGCGCCGGCCCTGGCACTGCCCTTCGTGATCCGCTTCGCGGTTGTCGAAGGCATCGCCACGGCGACCGAGGTGTCGACGATAGGCATCTTCTACACGCTGATCGTCGGGCTATTGATCTACCGCGAATTCGACTGGCCGCGGCTGCGGCCGGTGATCGTCGAGACCGTGTCGCTCTCGGGCGCCATCCTGCTGATCATCGGCGCGGCGACCGGCATGGCCTGGGCGCTGACGCAATCGGGGTTTTCGAAGACGCTCGCCGACGGCGCGGCGGCATTGCCTGGCGGCCCGGCGATGTTCATGGCTGCCTCGATCGTCGGTTTCATCGTGCTCGGCAGCGTGCTGGAGGGCATTCCAGCGATCGTACTGTTCGGCCCGCTGCTCTTTCCGGTGGCGCACCAGCTTGGCATTCACGAGGTGCACTACGCGATGGTGGTGATCCTGTCGATGGGCATCGGCCTGTTCGCGCCGCCGTTCGGCGTCGGCTTCTACTCGGGCTGCGCGGTCGGCAAGGTCGATCCGTCGGAGGCGATCCGACCGCTTTACGGCTACCTCCTCGTGCTGCTGCTCGGGGTCATCGTGATCGCCGCGGTGCCGTGGTTCTCGATCGGCTTCCTGTAGCCACCGCGCGCGATGCGCAGAATCCCGAATTTCGTATTGCTGCGGGCGTTCGAGGCGGCCGCCAGGCTCCAAAGCTTCGCTCAAGCCGCGCAGGAACTGGCGCTGACGCCCTCGGCGATCAGCCACCAGGTGCGGGAACTCGAGAACTACTTCGGGCGCCCGCTCTTCATCCGGCGCAATCGCCGCATCGAGGCCACCGCGGAGGGGCGCCGCCTGCACGCCTCGCTCACGCGCGTGATGGACGCGCTTGAGGCCTCGTGTGGCGAGGTGTCGCTCGCGCCCAGTGCCGAGATCCTCGCCGTGCACTCGGCTCCGAGTCTGGCGGTGAAATGGCTGGGGCCCCGCCTGCCCGAATTCATGCGCCTGCATCCGGGCATCACGATCCGGCTGTCGTCGGGCGCCGATCCGATGGACCTGATGAACGTCCGCGAGGTCGACGTCGCGATCAGCTACGGCTGGGCACGCGAGCGGGCCGGCATCGAGATCCATCCGCTGGGCGTGGAGCGCATCGTGCCGCTGTGCTCGCCGGCGATGGCGCCGGCCGACGCGCACGCTTCGGCGGACGACCTCGCGGCCCACATCCGCACCGTCACCCTGATCGATTCGCAACTGAGCCAGGTCACCTGGCGGGATTGGTTCACGCGCAACGGGATCGAATTTCCCGACCGCCCGCGCCCGTCCTTCGATCGGGCCGCGCTGGCGATCTCGGCCGCAGCCGACGGCATGGGCATGACGCTCGAGAGCATCCGCCTGGCCGAGCGCGAGCTGGCACGCGGCGACCTGGTCGAGTTCGGCGCGGGGCGCTTCAAGCCAATCGAGCGCGAGACGCACTTCTATTCGCAGAGGGCCAATCAGGGCAATGTCGAGAAGATCCGGGTCTTTCGCGAATGGCTTTTCCAGCATCTCGGCCTCTGACAGTTCGGCTCTCTTACAGTGTCAAGTCCCGGCTGGTTGTTGTCGTCGCTGGATGATTGACGTTGGCGCTGAGCTTTGTCGTTGGTGCGCTGGGTTTGCTGCTGACGGGCGGCGGCCTTGCCCCGGTAGCTTTCGACCTTGTTGAACTCGAAGATCGTCGAGTGATGCACCAAGCGGTCGATGGCAGCCACCGTCATGCCGGGGTCTGGGAACACGCTGTCCCAGCCCGAGAATGGCTGGTTGGCCGTGATCAGGATGCTGCGCCGCTCGTAGCGTTCGGCGATCAGCTCGAACAGCACGCTGGTCTCGGCCTGGCTTTTCTGGACGTAGGAGAGGTCGTCGAGGATCAGCAGGCGGTATTTGTCGAGCTTCTCGATGGCGGCGGCGAGTCTCAGTTCCTGACGTGCGGTCTGCAACTGCTGGACGAGATCGGTGGTGCGGGTGAACAGTACGCGGTGCCCGGCCTCGACCAGCGCATGGCCGAGGGCTGCGCTGAGATGGGTCTTGCCGACCCCGGGCGGTCCGAACAACAGGATGTTGGCGCCGGTGTCGAGCCAGCTGTCGCCTTCGGCGAGTGCGGTGATACGGGCCCGGCTGACCATCGGCACTGCGGCGAAGTCGAACGTGTCGAGGGTCTTGCCCGAAGGCAGCCGCGCTTCGGCGAGATGACGCGCGGTGCGCCGGTTGGCGCGTTCGGCGACCTCGTGCTCGAGAAGCGTGGCCAGCGTGCGCGCCGCCGGCCAGCCTTCGGTATCGGCGGTCTCGCCGATGCCGGGCCACAGTCTGGCGACAGTCGGCAAGCGGAGCGTGGTGAGCAGCAGCGGCAGGCGCGCGGTGTCGGTGGCGATGCTCATGCCGCGATCTCCCGGCGCATGCCAACGAGCAGCGGATCATAGACGCTGGCGCTGGGCATCTCGATGTGTATCCGCGGCGCGGATGGCGCTTCGGGCGCGAACCGGACACGCAGGCTCTCGAGATCGGGCAGCTTGCCATCGTCGAGGATCGCATCGAGCGCGACGGCGAGGTCAGCCTCGACGCCGAGGTCATGGGCGAGCGCTAGCAGCCCGACCATCGTGCGCGCCGCTTCGCGGGTTGGACGGACCACGATCAGCGCCTCCCATGCTCGTCGATAGGCGGTGCGTGGCCAGAGCGCATCGCGGTAGGTGAGTCCCGCCAGCGCGCCCGGCTTGGCGCGCAGCGAAGCGATGACGTGACGATAATCGACGATATGGGTGGTGGTGCGCGCCGCCCTCTTCGAGGGCGCCCTCCCGCGCGGCAAGGTCAGCATATGCGCAGCCCCGAGATAGGCCTCGATCCGGTCGTCATGGACGCGCAAGTGCAGACGATGACCGATCAGCCGCGACGGCACCGTGTAGAAGGCGTGCCGGAACGAGAAGCCCGACGAGCTGGTGACGCGGACGCTTGCCTCCTCCCAGGTCGATGGCGGTGTCGGCGGCAGACCACGCAGATGGGTGCGTTCGATCTCGATCGCATAGGCGTGGCGCCGGTTGTGATCGGCGATCACGCCGGCGATGAAGCCGCGATAGGTGTCCAGCGTGTCGAAGCCGCGCGAGCCGCGCAGTATCAGTGCCTGGTCGATCCGGTCCTTCACATGGCCGTGCCGGCTCTCGATCGAGCCGTTCTCGTGCGCGACGCCCCGGTTGTTGCGGGTCGGCAGCATGCCGTAATGCGCGGTCAGATCGGCGAAGCGGCGGGTAATGTCCCCGGCATCGTCGGCACACAAGTTACGGAACGCCGCCGACAGGCTGTCCGAGCGATGCTCGGCAGGCGCGCCGCCCAGGATCGAGAGCGCAGCGGCCAAGCCGGCGGCGAGCGCGGTATAGCTTTCGCCGCCGAGCACCACCTCGCCGTGTTCGAAGCCGGAATAGACCAGCGCGAAGTGGTAGAGCCGGTGTTCGAGCGCCACGCCGGCGATCGTCACCCCAAGCCCGTTCATGGCGGTGAAGTCCGATAGCCCCATCCGGCCCGGCAGATGGACCTGCCGGAACATCACCTCGCGCTCGGGCCCGTGTGCCGCACGCCAGGTTCGGATCCGCCGCTCCAGAGTACGCCGTACGCCGTTGTCGATCCGCTCAGGGTAGCGGCGAGCGAGCTCGCGCAGGATCGTGATCGGGCGCAACGCCGGCGCACCGGCGAGCATCGGCACGATCTCCTCGTCCCACAATCCTTCCAGCGGATCGGGCCTGGTGCGGTAGTCGCGCGCCTCCTTGCGCAAAGAAGGCGGCCGGGGATCGCGCTCGAGGCGGCGGCCGGTCGCCACCGAGATGCCGGCCATTGCCGCTGCGGTCGCCTGCGGGCGGATAATGCGTGTTGTCATGTAGAGCCTCACTTGCTGGTCGTTGACATGTCTGCCCGGCATCATCCGCCTCCCCCACAAAGGGAGGCGTCGCCGGAACCGACCCGCAGGTGAAGCCAAAGCGGTTGGGGGTCCGCTCCCGCTCGGGCTACGCCCTCCCGGAAGCGGACCCCCAACCGCTCATCCTAATTGACGCTGTGCCGCTCATCCTTGTTGTCGCCGCGCACTATTGCCCAATTCTTTCATCGCAGCACCATAGAGCATAGCCCGTCGGTGGTGATGGCTCTGTCAGAGCAATGTGGCAGGAGCGGCG
>JAYTHL010000581.1:0-2497 GCA_043732605.1 Rhizobacter sp.
CTCGCCTTCGGCACGATCATCCAGATCCTGATCAACGAGATGACCTTCCTCACCGAAGGCCCGCTCGGCATCAAGCTCACCAAGCCGCTGCTGCTCGGCCTGCAGCTCGACGAGCGCGGCTTCTTCTGGCTCGTCGCGGCGCTGCTCGTGCTCTCGCTCGTCGTCGTCCACAACATCCTGCGATCGCACCTCGGCCGCGCGTTCGAGGCGCTGCGCGGCAGCCCGGTCGCGTCGGATTGCATGGGCGTCTCGGTCTACCGCTACAAGGTGTATGCGTTCGTCATCAGCGCCGGCCTCGCAGGACTGGCGGGTGCGCTCTACTCGTTCTCCGAGCAGTACATCTCGCCCAACACCTACAACTTCGAGCTGACGGTGCTGTTCCTGCTGGCGGTGATCATGGGCGGTCGCAAGACACGCACCGGCGCGATACTGGGCGCGACGATCATCGTCCTGCTGCCCAAGCTGCTCGACGATCTCGAGCTGTTTCGCTACGTGTCGGTGGCGCTGGCGATCATCGTCGCCATCGCCGCCGTCGTCGCCGTGCGTCGAGGCAAGCGCACGGTCGCGCAGATGGCGATCCCGGTCGTCGGCAGCATCGCGCTGGCCGGCGTCTCGTTCGTGCTGCAAGGCATGACCGACTGGCGTCTCTCGATCTTCGGCGTCATCACGCTCTTCGTCGTCTACTACCTACAGGACGGCATCGTCGGTTTCGTGCGCAACGCGCTCAACCTGCAGAAGCGGGTCGCCACGCCGGCGAGCGGGACGGTCGCGGCCCCGATCGACGCGCTCTCGACCGCCAAGACGCAAGGCGCCGCTGGAGACATCCTCGAGGCCGGCAAGGTGCTGATGCAGTTCGGCGGCCTGAAGGCGCTCAACGACGTCGACCTCGTCGTCAAGCGCGGCGCGATCCACGGCCTGATCGGCCCGAACGGCTCGGGCAAGAGCACGATGATGAACGTGCTCACCGGCATCTACCAGCCGACCGCGGGCACGGTCGCCTTCGCCGGCAAGTCGCTGGTCGGCCGCACCTCGTCCGACATCGCGCTCTCGGGCATCGCGCGCACCTTCCAGAACGTGCAGCTGTTCGGCGAGATGACGGCCCTGCAGAACGTTCTCGTCGGCCTGCACCACACCTTCCGCAGCACGCTCGTCGGTGTCGCCCTCACCTTGCCGCTCTACCGGCGCGAGCGCGCGAGCGCGGAGGCGCGGGCGATGGGCCTGCTCGAGTTCGTCGGCCTCGGCGCGTTCGCGAGCGAGGAGGCCAGGAACCTTCCCTACGGCAAGCAGCGCCTGCTCGAGATCGCGCGCGCGCTCGCGCTCGACCCCGAGCTGCTGCTGCTCGACGAGCCCGCCGCCGGCCTCACGGCGCCCGACATCAAGGAGCTGATCGGCTTCATCCGCAAGATCAGGGAGCACGGCGTCACCGTGATCCTGATCGAGCACCACATGGACGTCGTGATGAGCATGTGCGACACCGTCTCGGTGCTCGACTTCGGCCAGAAGATTGCCGAAGGCACGCCGGCGCAGGTGCAGGCCGACCCGAAGGTCATCGAGGCCTACCTCGGCGGCGACGCGGCCGAGCCGCTGCATGCGTGAGGAGCATCGACCCATGTTGACCGTCTCCAACCTCGTCGCCGGCTACGGCAAGGTGCAGGTCCTGCACGGCATCTCGATCGACGTGCCGAAGGGCAAGGTCGTCACGCTGATCGGCTCGAACGGTGCTGGCAAGACGACGACGATGCGCGCGGTCTCGGGAATGATCGCACCGGTGTCGGGCGAGATCTCGCTCAACGGCGAGCGCATCGACGGCATGGAGTCGTACTCGATCGCCAAGCGCGGCCTGGCGCATTCGCCCGAAGGCCGGCGCGTGTTCGCGACGATGACGGTCACCGACAACCTGCGTCTAGGCGCGTTCCCGCGTCTTTCGGGCAGCCGGCCGCGCGGCGATGTCGACGGCGACCTCGAGCGCGCGATGGAGCTCTTCCCGCGCCTGAAGGAGCGCCGCGAGCAGCTTGCCGGCACGCTCTCGGGCGGCGAGCAGCAGATGCTGGCGATGGCGCGCGCGACGATGCTCAACCCCGACGTCATCCTGCTCGACGAGCCGTCGATGGGCCTCGCGCCGATCCTCGTCGCCGAGGTCTTCCGGATCATCGCCCGGCTCAAGGAGCAAGGCGTGACGATGCTGCTCGTCGAGCAGTTCGCGGCGGCTGCGCTCGCGGTCGCCGACTACGGCTACGTGCTCGAGAACGGCAAGATCTCGGTCCATGGACCGGCCGAGAAGCTGCGCGACGATCCCGCCGTCAAGGCGGCGTACCTCGGCGGCTCGCACTGACGCCCCTGCGTGACAGAATCGCGACCGCTTCGTTCGCCGGCGGTCATCGATTGAATCTCGTCTTCCCGCATACCTTCGTGCCGTGGTTTCGCACGGTCGCGCCTCACATCCACGCCTACCACGGCAAGACCTTCGTGGTCGCGATCGCGGGCGAGCTGATCGCGG
>JAYTHL010000582.1:0-2491 GCA_043732605.1 Rhizobacter sp.
CGCCGTCCTTCCAGTCGAGCCAGGTGGCCGGGTCGTGCCAGTGCGCATCCGCGATCTGCGCGCCGTGCGCCTGCCGCACGCCGGCGCGGCGAACGTCGAGCAGCTCGAAGTCGCGGCCCTCGGCCTGCCAGTGGGACAGTTCCTCGACGGTGGTGCTGTGCATGTCAACTCCTCGGGGTCAGCGCGCCAGGGTGACGAGCAGCCCGGCGATGGCGCAGATTCCGAGCAGGGGGATCACACCGAGCTTGAATCGGAAGAGGGCGACCGTCGCGGCCACGGCGACGAGCGCCGAGAAGAGGTCGAATCGGCCGGCGAAGCCCCGTGGCCAGAGCACGTGGTACGCGAAGAAGAGTGCCAGGTTGACGATCACGCCGACCACGGCTGCGGTGATCGCGGTCAGCGGCGCCGTGTAGCCGAGCTTGCCGTGGGTCGCCTCGACCAGCGGACCGCCTGCGAGGATGAACACGAACGACGGCAGGAAGGTGAAGAAGGTGACGACGCAGGCCGCGACGATGCCGCCGACGAGAGGTGCATTGGCGCCGAACGCGGGCGCTGCCCAGCCGGCGACGAAGCCGACGAAAGCGACGACCATGATGAGCGGCCCGGGCGTGGTCTCGCCGAGCGCGAGGCCGTCGATCATCTGCGACGCGCTCAGCCAGTGGTGCTGCTCGACGGCGCCCTGGAAGACGTAAGGCAGCACCGCATAGGCGCCACCGAACGTGAGCAGGGCGGCCTTGGTGAAGAACCATCCCAGCTGCGCGAGCAGGCCGTCGACGCCGCCGAAGGCGACGAGCCCGGCCATCGCCACGGCCCAGATCGCCAGGCCGAGGCCGAGCACCCGGGCCAGGCGCAGGCGCGAGTAGCGCGCATGCGGTGGCGTCGGCGTGTCGTCGTCGATCACTGCCAGGCCGTATCTTCCAGCGCCGGACGCGTGCCCGCCGCCGGGCGAGAAGACCTGCGGCGCGACCCGGCCGCCGATCCAGCCGATCGCGCCTGCGGCGATGACGATCGCCGGGAAGGGCACGCCGACCGCGAAGACGGCGACGAATGCCGCCGCTGCGATCAGCCAGAGTCCGCGGTGCCTGAGCGCGCGCGTTCCGATGCGCCATGCCGCGTGCAGGACGAGCGCGGTCACGGCCGGCTTGATGCCGTAGAAGAGGCCGACCACGATCGGCACGTCGCCGAAGCGCACATAGATCCACGACAGCGCGATCGAGACCCCGAGCGACGGCAGCACGAAGAGGGCGCCGGCGAGGATGCCGCCCCAGGTCCGGTGCATGAGCCAGCCGATGTAGGTCGCGAGCTGCTGCGCCTCGGGCCCGGGCAGGAGCATGCAGTAGTTGAGGGCGTGGAGGAAGCGCTGCTCGGAGATCCAGCGGCGGCGCTCGACGAGCTCATGGTGCATCAGCGCGATCTGGCCGGCCGGGCCGCCGAAGCTCACGAAGCCGAGCTTGAGCCACCAGAGGAGAGCCCGGCCAAGGCTCGGCGTTTCCGGGCGCTCGACAGTCGTCGTCATCGCGCGGTCCAGAGCGCGGCGTGCAGGCTGTCGAAGAGCGGCAATGCCGCCGCCAGGAGCGCATCGTCGCCTGCGTGCCGCGCGTGCAGGCCGCGCACCATCGCCTCGACGCCGGCCGCCTCGTCGACCGGGATGCCGCCCGCGTCGAGGTAGTGCACGAGCTGGCCGAGGCGCTCGACGGCAGGGTCGTCGCGCAGGCCGAACGCCTCGGCGACGACCTCGAACGTGACTTGGTCGCCGATGTGCGTGAAGCGCGCGCCGTCGAAATCGAAGCCGATCGCGCCCCTGGGGCACTTCCTCGCGGAGTCGAGCCACGCGAAACGCGCCTTCGGGTCGACGAAGCGCCGCACCAGCCACGCGGTGGCGAGACGATCGACCCAGGGGCGCTTCCTCGTCGCCCAGACCTTGTCGCGAAACGCCTCGCCCGAGAGTCGCTCGACCGATCCGGCAACCCGCGACGGCTCGCCCGGCGACTGGCGCAGATGGACTTCGGCCGCCAGCGTGGCGAGGCTGCGCTCGGCGCTGTCCTTCGTCTTGCCCGGGAAAAAGTCGATCGCGACGATGGCCTCGAGCTGGCGCTCGAGCGCGCGCAGGGTCTGGCGTTGCTCGGCGTCGGCGCCATCGCGCGATACCGACCGCGCCGCCTTCAGTTTCTGGGCGAAACCGGCGTAGGCGCCAGAACGGTCGAAGAGGGCGATGAAGCCCGCTTCCTGCTCCGCGTCGCTGGCGCGCAACGCGAGGAGGTAGCTGTCGGCGCCGGCCTCGGCGATCGTCGTGCCGAGGCCGCGCAGGTCGGGCGCGGTCGGCGCGTCGGCCGGCAACAGGTAGACGCCGTCTCGCAGCGATGCGCAGCCGGTCGCGCGCAGCGAACGCCAGACGCGCACGCGCAGGGCGCTCGGTGCGCTCGGCAACGTGGCGGCCAGGAGCAGCCAATCGACCATGAAACGAGTATCACATCATGTGATGAACGATACA
>JAYTHL010000583.1:0-2489 GCA_043732605.1 Rhizobacter sp.
CGGCGCCGGCTTCACGCTCGATGCCGACCTGCTCGCGCGACGCCGGGCTGCGAGTGCGCACCGCGTCCATGCGGTGCAGATCCCGCAGGTGCGCGCCGCGGGCATGGACGACTACATGACCACGCCGGTCAGCACCCGCGCAGCTCGCCGCGGCGGTGCAGCGCTGGGTCGCGCCGACGCGTTAGCGCGTTGCGTGTAGGCCGAGGCCGCGTCGAGATGTCAGAGCTGCGTCTCGATGGGGAGAAATACCTTTCTTAACCAAGCGAGCACCGTTACCGTCGGCGCCGCGCCCGCTTCGGGCGTTGCATGAAGAGCCCATCCGGGCTGTCGAGACACAGGAGATTCCATGACAAACATCGCCACTGCCATGAAGCCGATCGTCGCTGCCGTCGCCCTGATGGCCGCCGGACACGCGCTCGCGCAGGTCACCTTCTACGAAGGCGAAGGCTTTCGCGGCCGCGCCTTCGCCGCCAACCGCACGGTCGACAATTTCGCCAACGTCGGCTTCAACGACCGCGCCTCGTCGGTCGTCGTCGACCGCGGCCGCTGGGAAGTGTGCGAGGACGCGGGCTTCAACGGCCGCTGCGTCGTGCTCAAGCGCGGCAGCTACGAGTCGCTGCGCGGCATGGGCCTCGACAACCGGGTCTCGTCGGTGCGGCCGGTCGCCGATCGCCGCGACTACCCGAACGAGGCGCCGGTGCCCCTCGCCGCGCCGAACTACGAATACCGCCAGCGTCCGAGCGAGCGCCTGTTCGACATCCCGGTCTCGTCGGTGCGTGCCGTCGCCGGCCCGCCCGAGAAGCGTTGCTGGATGGAGCGTCAGGCGGCACCCGAGCGGCGCGACCTGAACGTCGCCGGCGGCGTCATCGGCGGCGTGCTCGGCGGCATCCTCGGCCACCAGCTCGGCGGCGGCAGCGGCAAGACCATCACCACCATCGGCGGCGCCGTCGCCGGCGGCGCGCTCGGCGCCAACGTCGACCGCATCCGAGATCCGGCCACCGGCCGTGACGTGCAGCGCTGCGAGAACGTCGCCAGCAACGCGCCGCCGGCGTACTACGACGTCGTCTACGTCTTCCGCGGTGTCGAGCACCGCGTCCAGATGTCGACGCCGCCGGGGCCGACGATCGCGGTCAACGGACGCGGCGAGCCGCGCCAGTAGCGGACGGGATCGCCCGCGCGGCGAGCGCACGCGGCAAGCAGGTTGCGGGCGCCGGCAGTGGCCCACGCGAGCGACGGCGGTAGAGTCGTCGCTCGCCCGCGCCGATGCCGATGCCCCCTTTCAAGTCGATCTCGTATGCCAGCGCCACGCCCGGCAGGCGCCTGATCGTGCTCGGCGCGGTACACGGCGACGAGACCTGCGGCACGCGCGCCATCGAGCGCGCCTCGCGCGAGATCGACGACGGCACGATCCGCCTCGCCGCCGGCCGGTTGACGCTGGTGCCGGTCACCAATCCCCTCGCGTACGAGCGAGGCCGGCGCACCGGCGACCGCAACCTCAACCGCAAGCTCGCGCCGACCGACGCGCCGCGCGAGTTCGAGGACCACGTCGCCAACTGGCTCTGCCCGCTGCTCGCCGCGCACGAGGTGCTGCTCGACCTGCACTCGTTCCGCGCGCCCGGCGTGCCGTTCGTCTTCATCGGCCCCGGCGACAACGCCGGCACGCTCGAGCCGTTCTTCCAGGCGGCGCAAGAGGAGGCGCTGGCGCTGCGACTGGGCGTCGGCCGCGCCGTCGACGGCTGGCTCGCGACCTACGCCGCCGGCGTCGCGCGCCGCCAGGCGCTGGCCACGGTGCTGCCCGACGCGACGCTCGACCTCGATCCGCGCTACGGCATCGGCACCACCGAATACATGCGCTCGGTCGGCGGCTGGGCGGTGACGCTCGAGTGCGGTCGCCACGACGATGCCGACGCGCCCGAGGTCGCCTACCGCGCGATCGTCAACACGCTCGCCCACCTCGGCCTCGTCGATGCGCCCGACCCGGCGCCGGCCGAGCGCATGGAGATGCTCGGCCTCAGCGAGGTCGTCGACAAGCTGCATCCCGCCGACACCTTCGCCAGCGCCTGGCACAGCTTCGATGCGGTGCCCGCGGGCACGATGATCGGCACGCGCCACGACGGCACGCCCGTGCGCGCGCCGTTCGACGCGACGATCGTCTTTCCGAATCCCGCTGCCGACGCCGGCCAGGAGTGGTTCTATTTGGCGAAGCGCAGCGAACGCCTCGCCCGCTGATTCGAAAGAGCCGCGTAAGCGTGCCTTTTTCCCCGCTGCTCGTGCGCTGCGCGCCGACGTTTGCTGGCACGCTCGGCGACCATGACGTCCACACCCGCAAGCTCCACCTCCGCGCTCAGCGAAGAGCAGGCCCGCGCCTACATGCACAAGCTGCTGGCGGCGATGAGCCAGGCCGGCGGCTCCGACCTCTTCATCGCCGCCGACTTCCCGCCGAGCATGAAGACGCAGGGCGCGATGAAGCCGCTGACGACGCAAAAGCT
>JAYTHL010000584.1:0-2486 GCA_043732605.1 Rhizobacter sp.
GAATTGCGCGCTGCGCTCGACGCCGCCGCCGGCGACCGCGAGGTGCGCTGCGTCGTCCTCACCGGCACCGGTCGCGGCTTCTGCGCCGGGCAGGACCTCGCCGATCCGTCGGTCGCGCCGACGCGCGACGGCGCCGCGACGACGGTCGACGTCGGCGACGCGATCGAGCGCTACTACAAGCCGCTGGCGCTGCGCATCCGGTCGATGCCGATGCCGGTGATCGCCGCCGTCAACGGCGTCGCCGCGGGCGCGGGAGCGAACTTCGCCTTGCTCTGCGACATCGTCGTCGCGGCGCGCTCGGCGAGCTTCATCCAGGCGTTCTCGAAGATCGGCCTGATCCCCGACTGCGGCGGCACCTGGCTGCTGCCGCGGCTGATGGGCCGGGCCAACGCGATGGCACTGGCGATGCTCGGCGACAAGCTGATGGCCGAGGATGCCGTCCGCCTCGGCCTGATCTGGAAGTGCGTCGACGACGCGACGTTGCAGGCCGAGGTCGACGCGCTCGCCGCCCGCCTCGCGACGATGCCGACGCGCGCTCTCGCGGCGACGCGCAAGGCGCTCGACGACTCCCAGCAGCTCGACCTAGCCGCCGCGCTCAGCCTCGAGGCCGACGTGCAGCGCGTGCTCGGCGCGGCGCCCGATTTCGCCGAGGGCGTGGCAGCGTTCCTGGCCAAGCGGCCGGCGACGTTCTCCGACCGCTAGGCGCCGCATGAGCGTCGCCGCCGCGATCGCCGCCGCCGTCGAAGGGCCGTCGCCCGAGGACGTCGGCCGGCACATGTTCGCGTCCGATCGCGCCTCGCGCGGCCTCGGCATGCGCATCGTCGCCCTGGGCGACGGCACGGCGCGCCTCGAGATGACGGTGCGCGACGACATGCTCAACGGCCACGACATCTGCCACGGCGGCTTCATCACGACGCTCGCCGATTCGGCCTTCGCCTTCGCCTGCAACTCGCGCAACCAGCTCACCGTCGCGGCCGGCCTCACGGTCGACTTTCTCGCGCCGGTGAAGCGCGGCGAGGTGTTGACCGCCGACGCATCCGAGGTGTCGCTGCGCGGTCGCACAGGCGTCTACGACATCGTCGTCACCAACCAGGACGGCGCGCGTGTCGCACTCGTGCGCGGCCGCTCGGCGAGCGTGCGCGGGCGCACGGTGCTGCCGGTCGCCGGCGGCGAAGCGAACGACGGCGCGGCATGACAGTGCGCCAGCCGCTTCCCGGCGAGCTCGAGCCGATCGAGCGCGCGAGCCGCGACGAGTTGCGTGCGCTGCAGCTGGGGCGCATGCAGTGGAGCCTGAAGCACGCCTACGACAACGTGCCGCACTACCGGCGTGCCTTCGATGCGCGCGGCGTCCGGCCCGAGGATCTGCGCGAGCTCGCGGATCTCGCCAGGTTTCCGTTCACCGTCAAGAGCGATCTGCGCGACAACTATCCGTTCGGCCTCTTCGCCGTGCCGAAGGAACGCGTCGCGCGTATCCATGCGTCGTCGGGCACGACCGGCAAGCCGACGGTCGTCGGCTACACGCTCGCCGACATCGACACCTGGGCGAACCTGGTCGCGCGCTCGATCCGCGCCGCTGGCGGCCGCCCCGGCGACATGGTCCACATCGCCTACGGGTACGGCCTCTTTACGGGCGGCCTCGGCGCGCACTACGGCGCCGAGCGCGCCGGCTGCACCGTGATCCCGATGTCGGGCGGGCAGACCGAGAAGCAGGTCCAGCTGATCACCGACCTGAAGCCGAAGATCGTCATGGTCACGCCGTCGTACATGCAGGTGCTGATCGAGGAGTTCACGCGCCAGGGGATCGACCCGCGCTCGACCAGCCTCGAGGTCGGCATCTTCGGAGCCGAGCCGTGGACCGAGGCGATGCGCCACGAGATCGAGACCAACGCAGGCATCGACGCGGTCGACATCTACGGCCTGTCGGAAGTGATGGGCCCAGGTGTCGCGAGCGAGTGCGTCGAGACCAAGGACGGCCCGGTCGTCTGGGAAGACCACTTCTATCCCGAGATCATCGATCCCGACACCGGCGAAGTCTTGCCCGACGGCGAGGAAGGCGAGCTCGTCTTCACGACGCTGACCAAGGAAGCGTTGCCGGTCGTCCGCTATCGCACGCGCGACCTGACGCGCCTGCTGCCGCCGACCGCGCGCGCGATGCGCCGCATGGGCAAGATCGTCGGCCGCAGCGACGACATGCTGATCATCCGCGGCGTCAATCTCTTCCCGACGCAGGTCGAGGAGATCGTCCTCGGCCATGGCCAGCTCTCGGGGCAGTACCAGCTCGTCGTCACGCGCGACGGGAACCTCGACGCGGTCGAGGTGCGCTGCGAGATGCTGCCGTCGCATGCGGGGGCCGATCGTGCGGTGGTCGGCGAGTGGCTGAGGCATCGGATCAAGACCATGATCGGGATCACGACGACGGTCGATGTCGGGATGCCGGATTCGCTGGAGCGCACGCTGGTGGGCAAGGCGAAGCGGGTTGTCGATCG
>JAYTHL010000585.1:0-2486 GCA_043732605.1 Rhizobacter sp.
CAGTGCGGGCCAGCCGGCGGGCAGGTCGCCGGCCATGCGTCGCGTGTACTCGGATGCGAGCGAAGGAAAGGCGCGGGTGTAGGCGTCGAAGGACTTGCGCCACCCGGCCTCGGCCGAGCGACCGCGACCGGTGCCGTCCCAGTGCGCGTAGACCTCGTCGGGCAGGACGAACGGCGCGTGCGACCAGCCGAGCCCCTCGCGCGTCGCCTGGACCTCGGCCGCGCCAAGCGCCTCGCCGTGCGCCTTGGCGGTGCCGGCGCGGTTCGGTGAGCCCTTGCCGATCGTCGTCTTGCAGCAGATCAGCGTCGGCTTGCCGGTGCTCGCGCGCGCCTTCGCGATCGCAGCGTCGACGGCCTCGACGTCATGGCCGTCGACGTTCGCGATGACGTGCCAGCCGTAGGCCTCGAAGCGCTTGGGCGTGTCGTCGATGAACCAGGGCGCGACGGCGCCGTCGATCGAGATGCCGTTGTCGTCGTAGAGCGCGATCAGCTTGTCGAGCTTCCACGCGCCGGCGAGCGCGCTCGCCTCGTGGCTGATGCCTTCCATCAGGCAGCCGTCGCCGAAGAAGACGTAGGTGCGGTGGTCGACGACGGCGTGGCCGTCGCGGTTGAATTCGGCGGCGAGCAGCTTTTCGGCGAGCGCCATGCCGACGGCGTTGGTCAGGCCCTGACCGAGCGGGCCGGTCGTCGTCTCGACCCCTGGCGTGAGGCCGTGCTCGGGATGGCCCGGCGTCTTGCTGTGCAGCTGGCGAAAGTTGCGCAGCTCGGAGAGCGCGAGGTCGTAGCCGGTGAGATGCAGCAGCGAGTACAGCAGCATCGAGCCGTGCCCGTTGGAGAGCACGAAGCGATCGCGGCCGGGCCACTTGGGATTGGCAGGGTTGTGGCGCAGATGCCGGCCCCAGAGCGCGACCGCGATCTCGGCCATGCCCATCGGAGCGCCCGGGTGGCCGGTTTTGGCTTGCTGGACGGCGTCCATCGACAGGGCGCGGATGGCGTTGGCCATCAGCGTCGACCGGCCGGTGTTCGAAGCGCCCTGCGTCGCCCGTCCCCCGCGTCCGCCCGAGCCTGCAGCGAGCGAACTATCCGGGGTGACGATCGCAGCCATGCTGAAGTGTCCGTTGGGTCGGGAGAGCCCGCCATTTTAGAGGGCCGCGTCGGGGCGGGGGGGCGGGGCGGGCGTCGATAATCCTGCCATGCGCGGCCTGCACCTCACCGCCGACCTGCGCGGCTGCGCGGCCGACGCTCCCTTGATG
Organism: Rhizobacter sp.; assembly: GCA_043732605.1. Taxonomy (GTDB): domain Bacteria; phylum Pseudomonadota; class Gammaproteobacteria; order Burkholderiales; family Burkholderiaceae_C; genus Schlegelella_A. Next base: position 1,253 of record JAYTHL010000585.1, read on the forward strand.
ACGCAGCCCTCGGCGCTGCGCGTCGCCTGCCTCGACGCCGTCGCCCGCGCCGGGCTCACACCGGTCGGCGAGCTGTTCCATCGCTTCGAACCCGCGCCCGGCACTGTCGCAGGCTCGACCGCGCCGGGCGGCGTCACCGGCGTCGTCCTGCTCGCCGAGTCGCACCTCGCCGTCCACACCTGGCCGGAGATCGAGGCGGCGACGCTCGACGTCTACGTCTGCAACCTCGGCGCCGACAATTCGGCGCGCGCCGAGCTCGTGCTGGCGCAGCTGGTCGAGGCATTCGCGCCGAGCGTCGTCGAGCGCCACGCGGTCCAGCGCGGCGCGCTCGCGACCGTGCCGGCGTGAAGGCGATCGTCCTCGCCGCCGGCCGCGGCTCGCGCATGCGGCCGCTCTCCGACGCGCGCCCGAAACCGCTGCTCGAGGTCCACGGCAAGCCGCTGATCGTCTGGCATCTCGAAGCGCTGGCGCGCGGCGGCGTGCGCGAGATCGTGGTCAACACCGCCTGGCTCGAGGAGCAGATCGTCGAGGCGCTCGGCGACGGCGCACGTTGGGGCGTGACGATCTCGTATTCGCTCGAAGGACGCGACCACGGCGGCGCGCTCGAGACCGCGGGCGGCATCGCGACCGCACTGCCGATGCTCGGCGACGCGTTCTGGATCGTCTCGGCCGATATCTGGGCGCCTGACTTCCGCTTCGAGGCGAGCACGGCAAGCCGCTTCGTCGAGAGCGGACGCTCCGCGCGGCTCTGGCTCGTGCCGAATCCGGCCTTCCATCAGGCCGGCGACTTCGGCCTCGACGCCGACGGCCTCGGCCTCGCCGACGACACCGGCCCCGACGGCCAGCGCTGGACCTACGCCAACATCGCTCTCGCCCGCGCCGAGATGTTCCGTGCCGTCGCGCCGGGCACGAGCGCCAAGCTCGCGCCGATGCTCTACGACGGCATGCGCGCGCGCAGGATCGGCGCCGAGGTCTACCGCGGCCGCTGGGAGAACGTCGGCACGCCGGAGCAGCTTGCGGCGCTCAACGCCGCGCCGTGAACCTGCTCAGGCCGCGAGCGGCAGGCAGATCGCGTCGATGCGCTCGAGCACCTCGGGCGTGAGCTTCGCCAGCACGTCGAGCGCGGCGAGGTTCGCATGCAGCTGCGCCATCTGCGACGCGCCGGTGATCACGGTCGAGACGCGCGGGTTCTTCGCGACCCAGGCGATCGCGAGCTGACCGACGGTCGCACCGA
>JAYTHL010000586.1:0-2481 GCA_043732605.1 Rhizobacter sp.
GTCGATCTGTCCGTGCGCCAGCCCACACGGGCCGTCGACGCGCCGCCCAGAACGAGATCGCGCACGAGCCTCTCTTCGAATGCGAGCGCATCAGATCCCAGGTCTGCGTGCGCCAGTGCACCGAAATCACTCATCGCCTCGGATCTACGCCAATCCGTCGAGGCACATCAGTCGCGTCAATGAATGATCCGTCCACCGTTCGATGTGACATGGGACCTCGCGGACGATTGGAACGCGTCACGCGGGAAGTCGTCATTGCGGTGAGCTCGTGCCGAGCACGCCGCCTTCGATGCCTGGGAGTGGCTGACCAACCTTTTCGGGCGCGAGAGCTGAGTCGAACGAACTGGTGGGCCCAATCGGCGCTCTGATGGCGATCGTCGGCTTCGACCTCCTGCAGGCACGACGTATGTGCCGCACCGTACAGACCCGCGAGAGTCATCGCGATAGGTTCCTGGATGCGCTTCGCCGAGGCATGGCGACAGCTGTTGGCAACGCTTCACAAACAGGAATTCATGGCTCACACGACATACAGCGCACGAATCACGGGGCCCGTCCACTATCTGGGCGAAGGTGGGCGCGACGCGGTGATCCCGTTGGGGCCTTGCCTCGTGGAGCAACTCGATGGTCGCTCGGTCGACATCTTCTGGGGCGATAGTGGCGACGAGACGGCCGACTTGAGCTTCGAGGCGATCCGGATCGCGGAAGACTGCGGCAACCTCGTGGTTCTGGATTGAGTCCATGGCGCGGGACATGACGATCGGCACTGCGTTCGGCAGGCAAAGCGCCAGGCGCTGCCATCGTGCGTTGGAGGAGGCAATGAAAGCGGAAGTCTCGCCGAGGCCGTGACGCCAAAGATCCTGACGCAGGCGTACAGCGTCTTCCTTCGCCGTCGTCGCGCGCTGCGGCATTTCGGCCGTCGCCCGATGCTCGGCATCCTCGCCGGGCATGGATCGGTGGCACCGGCCCCCGAACAGATGACGCGCGACCTTCTCGCGATCGCGCACGACGAGCCTGCGGTGGTCTTCGGCCGATTCGGCTCGAGGCCGGGTGGACTCAGCTCCAGCGAGGCCGCTGCGCGGCTGGCCAAGGCCGGCCCGAACGAGGTCGCGCACGAGAAGCCGGTGCCGTGGCCGCTGCGGCTGTGGCATTGCTACAGCAATCCGTTCAACCTCCTTCTCACCATTCTGGCGGTCGTGTCCTGGCTGGGCCGCGATGCCAAGGCCACCACGGTGATCGGCGCGATGGTCGTGATGAGCACGCTCATCCGATTCATCCAGGAGGGCCGATCGCACGATGCGGCCGAAAGCCTTCGGGCCATGGTGAGCAACACCGCCAACGTTGTTCGCTCCGAAGACGGCGAGGTTGGTCCGGCGGTTCCCGCAGTAGGACCGGGTCCGAAGGGACGGGAGGTTCCCATGCGCACGTTGGTGACGGGAGACCTCATCGTGCTTTCGGCCGGCGACATGATCCCGGCCGATTGCCGCGTCCTGGCCGCGAAGGATCTGTTCATCGCCCAGGCGGCGATCACCGGCGAGTCGCTGCCGGTCGAGAAGTTCGCTGAGCAGAAGGGCGAGGTGACGGCCGCTCTCGAGCAAAGCAATCTGGTCTTCATGGGCACCAACGTGATCTCCGGATCCGCGACGGCCTTGGTCGTCGCGACTGGCGATCGCACCTTCTTCGGCACGCTCGCGGCCCGGGTCGTGGCAGCCGATCCCGTCCCCACCGCGTTCCAGGCCGGAGTGAACAGCGTGAGCTGGCTGCTGATCCGGTTCGCGCTGGTGATGGTTCCGATCGTCCTGCTGGTCAATGGCTTCACCAAGGGCAACTGGACCGAAGCCTTCCTGTTCGCGCTCTCGGTCGCCGTGGGCCTCACGCCGGAGATGCTGCCGATGATCGTGACTTCGACGCTCGCCAAGGGCGCCGTGCTGCTCTCGCACAAGAAGGTCGTCGTCAAGCGGCTCGATGCGATCCAGAACTTCGGCGCCATGGACGTGCTCTGCACCGACAAGACCGGCACCCTGACCCAGGACAAGATCGCGGTCGCACGCAAGGCCGATGTCTTCGGCCAGCCCTCCGACGAGGTCTTGAACCTTGCCTTTCTGAACAGTTACTACCAGACCGGCCTGAAGAACCTCCTCGATCGCGCCGTGCTCGAGCACGTGGAGCTTGCGACCGAGCTCAAGCTCGAGCAGGGCTACCGCAAGATCGACGAGATTCCGTTCGATTTCGAACGTCGACGCATGTCGGTGGTGGTGTCGGTCGTGGTCGCCGGGCAAGACGATCACCACGAGTTGATCTGCAAAGGCGCCGTCGAGGAGGTGCTCGCGGTGTGCACGAAGGTGCGCGCTCAGCAAGGCGAGGGCGCACCGGAGGCGCCGCTCGACGCCGCCATGCTGGAGCGCGTGCAACGGGTCACCGGCGAGCTCAACGGCGAAGGGCTGCGTGTGGTTGCCGTGGCGATGAAGACGATCGCGCCGAGCC
>JAYTHL010000587.1:0-8392 GCA_043732605.1 Rhizobacter sp.
CAGCCGCCACAATCCTGCGGACATCGAGGTCGCGGCTAAAATAGCACGACCGTTCGATTGATCATTCGCTCGCAGGAGCCCGCCCGATGAAAGTTCTCGTCCCCGTCAAGCGTGTCGTCGACTACAACGTCAAGGTCCGCGTCAAATCGGATGGCAGCGGCGTCGACATCGCCAACGTGAAGATGAGCATGAATCCCTTCGACGAGATCGCGATCGAAGAGGCCGTGCGGCTGAAGGAAAAGGGCATCGCGACCGAGGTGATCGCCGTCTCGTGCGGCGTCCAGCAGTGCCAGGAGACGCTGCGCACGGCGATGGCGATCGGCGCCGACCGCGCGATCCTCGTCCAGTGCGACGACGAGCTCCAGCCGCTGGCAGTCGCAAAGCTGCTGAAGGCGCTCGTCGACAAGGAGCAGCCCGGCCTCGTGATCCTCGGCAAGCAGGCGATCGACGACGACTGCAACCAGACCGGCCAGATGCTGGCCGCGCTCGCCGACATGCCGCAGGCGACGTTCGCGTCGAAGGTCGAGGTGGCCGACGGCTTCGCGACGGTGACGCGCGAGGTCGACGGTGGCGCCGAGACGCTGAAGATCAAGCTGCCCGCCGTCGTCACGACCGACCTGCGCCTCAACGAGCCACGCTACGTCACGCTGCCGAACATCATGAAGGCCAAGAAGAAGCAGATGGACATCTTCAAGCCGTCGGATCTTGGTGTCGACGTCAAGTCGCACCTGAAGACGCTGAAGGTGAGCGAGCCGCCAAAGCGCGGCGCTGGCGTAAAGGTGCCCGATGTCGCGACGCTTGTCGCCAAGCTCAAGACCGAAGCGAAGGTGATCTGACATGGCCGACGCAATCAAGGCTCTCGTCGTCGCCGAGCACGACAACGCCGGCGTCCGTCCGGCCACTCTGAACACCGTCACCGCGGCGACCCAACTCGGCGGCGAGGTCCACGTCCTGGTCGCCGGATCCGGCGCCGGCGGCGCCGCGACGGCTGCCGCTGCGGTCGCCGGCGTGACCAAGGTGCTGCACGCCGACGGCGAGCAGTTCGCGCACGGCGGCGCCGAGAGCATGGCCGCCCAGGTGCTCGCGCTGGCCTCCGGCTACACGCACATCCTGTTCGCCGCCACGGCCTCGGGCAAGAACATCGCGCCGCGCGTCGCCGCCAAGCTCGACGTCGGCCAGATCTCCGACATCACCAAGATCGATTCGCCCGACGTCTTCGAGCGCCCGATCTACGCGGGCAACGCGATCGCGACGGTGCAGAGCCTCGACGCCGTCAAGGTGATCACGGTGCGCACGACCGGCTTCGATCCGGCCGCGGCGACGGGCGGCTCGGCCGCCGTCGAGACGCTGTCGGCCGTGGCCGATTCCGGCAAGTCGACCTTCATGGGCTCGGAGATCGCGAAGAACGATCGGCCCGAGCTCACGTCGGCCAAGATCATCGTCTCCGGTGGTCGCGCGCTCGGCTCGAGCGAGAAGTTCAACGAGGTGCTGACACCGCTCGCCGACAAGCTCGGTGCCGCGCTCGGTGCGAGCCGTGCCGCCGTCGACGCCGGCTATGCGCCGAACGACTGGCAGGTCGGCCAGACCGGCAAGATCGTCGCGCCGCAGCTCTACGTCGCGATCGGCATCAGCGGCGCGATCCAGCATCTTGCGGGCATGAAGGACTCGAAGGTCATCGTCGCGATCAACAAGGACGCGGAGGCGCCGATCTTCAGCGTCGCAGACTACGGCCTCGAGCAGGATCTGTTCACTGCCGTGCCCGAGCTCGTCGCCGCGCTCTGAGTCGCGCGCATCCGCACGAGCCCGCTCGCCCGATGATCGATCGGCGGCCGGGCTCTTTCTTCGTCGAGACGGCGCGCCGAGCGCCGATGGAGGTCATGCCATGAGCTACACCGCGCCCGTCAAGGACATGCTGTTCTGCATGAAGGAGCTCGCCGATCTCGAAGCGATCGCGAGGCTGCCCGGACTCGAGGACGCCGGGCTCGAGACGGCACTGGCCGTGCTCGAGGAATGCGCGCGTTTCAGTGGCGAGGTGCTCGCGCCGCTCAACCGCGAAGGGGACATCCATCCGTCGACCTGGCAATCCGGCGCCGTCACGACGACGCCCGGCTTCAAGCAGGCATTTCGCCAGTTCGGCGAGGGCGGCTGGCAGGGGCTGCAGCATCCGCTCGAGTTCGGCGGGCAAGGGCTGCCGAAGACGATCGGCGCGGCGTGCATCGAGATGATCAACAGCGCTAACCTGAGCTTCGCGCTCTGCCCGCTGCTGACCGATGGCGCGATCGAGGCGCTGCTCACGGCCGGCACGCCCGAGCAGCAGGAGCGCTTCATCCCCAAGATGATCTCCGGCGAGTGGACCGGGACGATGAACCTCACCGAGCCGCAGGCCGGCTCCGATCTCGCGCTCGTGCGCACGCGCGCCGAGCCGATCGGCGACGGCCGCTTCAAGATCTTCGGCACGAAGATCTACATCACCTACGGCGAGCACGACATGGCCGAGAACATCGTCCATCTCGTTCTGGCGCGCGTCGTCGGCGCACCGGAAGGCGTCAAGGGCATCAGCCTCTTCATCGTGCCGAAGTTCCTCGTCAACGCCGACGGCAGCCTCGGTGCGCGCAACGACGCGTGGTGCGTCAGCATCGAACACAAGCTCGGCATCAAGGCGAGCCCGACGGCGGTGCTGCAGTTCGGGGATCAGGGCGGAGCGGGGCTCGACGGGCCTGGAGCCATCGGCACGCTCATCGGTGCGGAGAACCGCGGCCTCGAGTACATGTTCATCATGATGAACGCGGCGCGCTACGCCGTCGGCATGCAGGGCATCGCGGTCGCCGAGCGGGCGTACCAGAAGGCGGCGGCGTTCGCGAAGGAGCGCGTGCAGTCTCGGCCGGTCGACGGTTCGGTCGCCGGCAGCGCAACCATCATCCATCACCCCGACGTGCGCCGGATGCTGATGACGATGCGCGCCTACACCGAAGGCTGCCGGGCGATGGCGATCGTCGCAGCCGCGGCCTTCGACGCGGCGCACCGCCATCCCGATGCCGACGCGCGCAAGCAGAACCAGGCCTTCTACGAATTCCTTGTGCCGCTCGTGAAGGGCTACAGCACCGAGATGAGCATCGAGGTCGCGAGCCTGGGCGTGCAGGTGCACGGCGGCATGGGCTTCATCGAGGAGACCGGCGCTGCGCAATACCTGCGCGACGCCCGCATCCTGACCATCTACGAAGGCACGACCGCGATCCAGGCCAACGACCTCGTCGGCCGCAAGACCGCGCGCGACGGCGGTGGCGTTGCCAAGGGCATCGCCCGGCAGATCGCGGCGACCGAGGCCGAGCTCGGCGATCGCCAGAGCGTCGCGGCACACTCGATGCTCAAGCGCCTGCGCGCCGCGCGGGAGGCGTTCGAGCAGGTCGTCGACTTCATCGTCGCCGAGACGAGGACGAATCCGAACGCTGCCTTCGCTGGCTCAGTGCCCTACCTCATGCTGGCCGGCAACGTCATGGCCGGCTGGCAGATGGCGCGCGCGCTGATCGCCGCCGAGACGGCGCTCGACGCCGGCGATCGCGACCGCGCGTTCCTCGAGGCCAAGGTCGCGACCGCGCGCTTCTATGCCGAGCATCTGCTCGGCAAGGCGGCGGGCCTGCGCGACTCCATCGTCGAAGGCGCGGACAGCGTCACGGCGATGGCGCTCGAATCGTTCTGACCGTGCGTTCCACCGCGCACCCGCAAGGAAGCCCATGCCGCTGCCCGCCGTCCTCCGCAACCTGCCGCTGCCGATCATCGGCGCACCGCTCTTCATCGTCAGCAACCCCAAGCTCGTGATCGAGCAGTGCAAGGCGGGCGTCGTCGGCTCGATGCCGGCGCTGAACGCGCGGCCCGCCGCGCAGCTCGACGAGTGGCTGGCCGAGATCACCGAGACACTCGCGGCGCACGACCGTGCGCACCCGGACCGCAAGGCGGCGCCGTTCGCGATCAACCAGATCGTGCACCGGAGCAACGACCGGCTCGACCAAGACCTGCAGATGTGCGCCAAGTACAAGGTGCCGATCGTCATCACCTCGCTCGGCGCGCGCACCGACCTCAACGAGGCCGTCCACGGCTGGGGCGGCGTCGTGCTGCACGACATCATCAACAACACATTCGCGAAGAAGGCGATCGAGAAGGGCGCCGACGGCCTGATCGCCGTCGCCGCGGGCGCAGGTGGCCACGCCGGCGTGAAGAGCCCGTTCGCGCTGATCGCCGAGATCCGCGAGTGGTTCGACGGCCCGCTCGCGCTGTCGGGCGCGATCGCGACCGGTGGCGGCGTGCTGGCCGCGCTCGCGATGGGCGCCGACTTCGCCTACATCGGCACGGCCTTCGTCGCGACCGAGGAAGCGCGCGCCGTCGACGCCTACAAGGAGATGATCGTCGCCGGCAGCAGCGACGACGTCGTCTACTCGAGCCTCTTCACGGGTGTGCACGGCAACTACCTGAAAGGCTCGGTACGCAGCGCCGGCCTCGATCCGGATGCGCTCCCGGAGAGCGATCCGACCAAGATGAACTTCGGCGGCGATGCGGCCAAGGCCTGGAAGGACATCTGGGGCAGCGGTCAGGGCATCGGCGCGATCAAGAAGGTCGTGCCGGCGCGCGAGCTCGTCGAGCGCCTGGCGATGGAATTGGAGTCTGCACGTGCGAAGTTGACGGCTTCGCGCCAGTCCCTCATCGCATCGCATGCATGACCCGGTGCTACAGTCTCTCGTGAATCCGTAGCTGGCACGCCGAGGCGCCGGTAGGAGAGCTAGTCCGCAGGTCGGCGAAGCCGGAATGCGGAAGGTTTTTAACCCACTGCAGTGTCGGAAACCGGCACGAAAGGTGAGCGACATGATGCAGGAAAGCAGGTCGAACTCGTACCTGTTCGGCGGCAACGCGCCGTATGTCGAGGAGCTGTACGAGTCCTATCTCGACAACCCCGGCTCCGTCCCCGACAAGTGGCGCGCCTACTTCGACGCGCTTCAGAACGTCCCGGCCACCGACGGCTCCGCCGCGCGCGACATGGCGCATGCGCCGGTCGTCGAATCGTTCGCCCAGCGCGCCAAGGCCAACGCCTTCGGCAACCGCGCGTCCGGCGAAGACCTCGCGATCGCGAGGAAGCAGGTCTACGTCCAGTCGCTGATCGCCGCCTACCGGTCGCTCGGCTCGCGCTGGGCCGACCTCGACCCGCTCAAGCGCCAGGAGCGCCCCAAGATCCCCGAGCTCGAGCCCGCGTTCTACGACCTCTCCGAGGCCGACATGGACATGGTGTTCAGCGCGACGAACACCTACTTCACGACCGACGAGCACATGACGCTGCGAGGGATCGTGCAGGCGTTGCGCGAGACCTACTGCGGCACGGTCGGCGCCGAGTACATGCACTGCACCGAGCCGACCGAGAAGCGCTGGTGGCAGCAGCGGCTCGAGTCGATCCGATCGAAGCCGACGTTCACGGCCGAGCAGAAGATCCACATCCTCGAGCGGCTGAGCGCGGCCGAAGGACTCGAGCGCTATCTCCATACCAAGTACGTCGGCCAGAAGCGTTTCTCGCTCGAGGGCGGCGAGAGCTTCATCGCCTCGATGGACGAGTTCGTCCAGCGCGCCGGCGGCAAGGGCGTACAGGAGATCGTGATCGGCATGGCCCACCGCGGCCGCCTCAACGTGCTCGTCAACACGCTCGGCAAGATGCCGAAGGACCTGTTCGCCGAGTTCGACCACACGGCGCCCGAGAGCCTGCCCTCCGGCGACGTCAAGTATCACCAGGGCTTCTCCAGCGACATCACGACCCAGGGCGGCCCGGTCCACCTGAGCCTGTCGTTCAATCCGTCGCACCTCGAGATCGTGAACCCGGTTGTCGAAGGCTCGGTCAAGGCGCGCCTCGACCGGCGCGGCGACACCGAGGGCGACACCGTGCTGCCGGTGATCGTCCACGGCGACGCTGCATTTGCCGGCCAGGGCGTCATCATGGAGACGCTCGCGCTGGCGCAGACGCGCGGCTACTACACCGGCGGCACGGTCCACATCGTCATCAACAACCAGATCGGCTTCACGACGTCCGACCCGCGTGACTCGCGCTCGACGCTCTACTGCACCGACGTCGTCAAGATGATCGAGGCGCCCGTCCTGCACGTGAACGGCGACGACCCGGAAGCGGTCGTGATGTGCAGCCAGCTTGCGCTCGACTATCGCCAGGAGTTCAACAAGGACGTCGTCGTCGACATCGTCTGCTTCCGCAAGCTCGGCCACAACGAGCAGGACACGCCGGCGATGACGCAGCCGCTGATGTACAAGAAGATCGCCGCGCATACTGGCACGCGAAAGCTCTATGGCGACAAGCTGGTGGTGCAAGGCGTGTTGCCCGCCGACGGCCCCGACGCGATGGTCAAGTCGACGCGCGCCGCGCTCGATGCCGGCAAGAGCAGCTACGACCCGGTGCTCACCAACTACAAGAGCAAGTACGCGGTCGACTGGTCGCCGTTCCTCGGCAAGAAGTGGACCGACGCCGCCGACACGGCGTTGCCGGTCACCGAGCTCAAGCGCCTGGCCGAGCGCATCACGACGGTGCCGTCGAACTTCAAGGTCCATCCGCTGGTCGAGAAGGTGCTCGCCGACCGGGCCGCCATGGGCCGGGGCGAGGTCCGCGTCGACTGGGGCATGGGCGAGCACCTCGCCTTCGCGTCGCTGGTGGCGAGCGGCTACGCCGTGCGCCTCTCGGGCGAAGACTCGGCGCGCGGCACGTTCACGCACCGCCACGCCGTCCTGCACGACCAGAACCGCGAGCGCTGGGACGAAGGCACGTACACGCCGCTGCATCACGTTGCCGACGGCCAGGCGCCGTTCGTGGTCATCGACTCGCTGCTGTCGGAGGAAGCCGTGCTCGGCTTCGAGTACGGCTACGCCAGCGCCGAGCCGAACACGCTTGTCATCTGGGAAGCGCAGTTCGGCGACTTCGTCAACGGTGCGCAGGTCGTGATCGACCAGTTCATCGCCTCGGGCGAAGTGAAGTGGGGCCGTGCGAACGGCCTGACGCTGATGCTGCCGCACGGCTACGAAGGGCAGGGCCCGGAGCACTCGTCGGCGCGCCTCGAGCGCTTCATGCAGCTCTCGGCCGACAACAACATGCAGGTCGTGCAGCCGACGTCGGCGAGCCAGATCTTCCATGTGCTGCGCCGGCAGATGGTGCGCATGTTCAGGAAGCCTCTGATCATCATGACGCCCAAGTCGCTGCTGCGCGCCAAGGACGCGAGCTCACCGCTCACCGACTTCACCAAGGGCGAGTTCAAGACCGTCATCGGCGAGCAGAGCGCGGAGCTCAACGCCGACAAGGTCAAGCGCCTGATCGCCTGCTCGGGCAAGGTCTACTACGACCTCGTGCGCTCGCGCGCCGAGCGCAAGAACGCCGACGTCGCGCTGATTCGCGTCGAGCAGCTCTATCCGTTCCCGCACAAGGCGTTCGCGGCCGAGATGAAGAAGTACCCGAACCTCACGGAGGTCGTGTGGTGCCAAGACGAGCCGCAGAACCAGGGCGCATGGTTCTTCGTCCAGCACTACATCCACGAGAACATGACCGATGGCCAGCGTCTCGGCTACGCCGGTCGTCCGCCGTCGGCGTCGCCGGCGGTGGGCTATGCCCACCTGCACCAAGAGCAGCAGAAGGCGCTGCTCGAGCAGGCCTTCGGCAAGCTCAAGGGCTTCGTGCTGACGAAGTGACGACGGCGTCGGGAGTTCCGTCCGACGCGTCGCGCGTGCCCGTGGCCGCGCCAGAACAAGAAACAAGGTAAACGCACATGGCACTGATCGAAGTGAAGGTTCCGCAGTTGTCGGAATCGGTCGCGGAAGCGACGCTCCTGCAATGGAAGAAGAAGCCGGGGCAGGCGGTCGAGATGGACGAGATCCTGGTCGAGATCGAGACCGACAAGGTCGTCCTCGAAGTCCCCGCGCCGGCCGCCGGAGTGCTCGCGCAGATCATCAAGAACGACGGCGACAGCTGCGTGGCCGACGAGGTGATCGCCAAGATCGACACCGAAGGCCAGGAGGCGGTGTCGGGCGCGATGCAGATCCGCAGTGTCCCCGAGGCCCAGCCTGCACCGGGTGAAAAACCCGGCCTTCCGGCCGAAGTCGCGGCGCTCGCCGAAACCAAGAGCGGCATCGCCATGCCGGCGGCCGCCAAGCTCATGGCCGAGCACGACATGCCGGTCACGGCCGTCCAGGGCACTGGCAAGGACGGGCGCGTCACCAAGGGCGACGTGCTCGAGGCGTTGAGCGCGCAGTCGTCCGTCACGGCGACTCCTCCGGCGCCGGCACCTGCGGCGCCTGCGGCACCGGCGCCTGCCCCCGCTGCGCGCACGCCTGCGCCGAGCCCGGCTCCGCCCGCCGCGCCGCGTGTCTT
>JAYTHL010000588.1:0-8384 GCA_043732605.1 Rhizobacter sp.
GGCCTGCCGATCTCGCCCAGCGCCGGCTTCTTCACGCCCGCCGGCCTCGTGGTGTCGCAGACCGCGGCCACGGTGCTCGGCGCGAGCCACCCGGACAACCCGTACTTCGGCACCGCGGCGCGACTCGCCTACCTGCCGCTCTTCGACACCGGTGTTGCCCCGACCAACTCGGCAAGCCACTCGGAGCGTCTAGCTGCCGCCATCAGGGGCACGTATGCGGGCTACGACTTCGACGCCGGCGTGATCTGGTCCGAAGCGCAGCAGACCGACACGTCGACCAAGACGGTCAATTGGCGTGTGAAGAACGCGCTGCTGAATCCGACCGCAGCCAACGTCGCCGCTGCGGCGGCGTTCAGCCCCGCGTACGCGGCCTTGCCGGCCGGGACCGTGTGGCGCATCGGCGAGAACTCCTGCCTGATTCGGCCGCCCTGTACAACGCGCTCCTTGCCGATCAGCACCGTGACGGCTACTCGCGCCTGTACGGCGCCGACTTCAAGGTCTCGAAGGAAGTCGGGCAGCTGCCGGGTGGTCCGATCGGCGTGGCCGTCGGCGTCGAGGCGCGTCGCGAGCAGAATGCCCTGCCGCTCTATACGGGACTCGGCGACTACCAGGGCCTGTCGCTCACCGCCTACGGCGGCAAGCGAAACATCTATGCGACGTATGCCGAAGTCGCGCTGCCGGTGATCAAGCAGCTCGAGCTGAACGGCGCCGTGCGTTACGACCACTACACCGACGCCGGCGACTCCGTCACGCCGAAGGTGGGCATCAAGTACAGGGCGCTGAGCAATTTCGCGCTGCGCGGCACGTACGCCAAGGCCTTCCGGGCGCCGTCGTCGACGGAGAACAGCTCGTCGTCGGTCGCTGCGTTCGGTGGCGCGACCATCAACGACAACGCGCGTTGTGCTGCCCTGACGGCAGACGGCGTCGCTGCCGCCGCCGTGACGGCGAATTGCCGGGGCATTGCGCCGACGTTCGTGCAAAGCGGCAACCCCGACCTGAAGCCGGAAAAGTCGACCAGCTTCACCCTTGGCCTCGTCTGGGACGTCACGTCCAAGTCCAGCGTCACGGTCGACGCATGGCAGATCAAGCGCAAGGGGCTGCCGGTCGTCGAGGACCCGCAGTCCGCGGTCGACGGCAACCGGGTCACGCGTGACCCCGCCACCAAGCTCAGCCCGAACGATCCGGGCTCCATCCTGGCCGGCGCGGTCGTCTTCCAGAACTCGTCGGAAGGCAAGACGAACGGTGTCGACGTCGAAGGCAAGAGCAAGTGGAGCCTGGGTACCCTGGGCGGCCTGACGACCGGCATCACCTGGTCGCACCTGATCACGCAGCGCGTCACCACGGCGGACGGCACGGTCCACAACTACGCCGGAACCCACGGTGATTGCAACATCACGAACTGCATCGGCTCGCCGAGGGATCGTGTCAGCTTCAACGGCACCTGGGACTTCGCTCCGTGGCGCGTCGGCCTGAACGTCAACTATCGCGGCAAGTACAAGAACCTCGACGAGCAATCGAATACCTCCTGCAACCAGAACCTGCTGGACGGTTCCGACTTCCCGGGCGGCTGCAAGATCAAGGCGTTCACCACCGCGGATCTGTCCGCAGCGTGGAAGTTCGGCAAGAACTCGGAAGTCTTCGGTTCGATCCAGAACGTGCTCGATGCCAAGCCGCCGGCGGACTTCTACACCTACGGCGCCATCGGCTACAACCCGCTCGACTACTCGGGCGCGATCGGCCGCTTCTTCCGCCTTGGTGTGAAGCACCAGTTCTAGGAGGCGTTCGACAGAACTCCACCGCCTGGACGGGCGGTGGAGTTTTTTTTCGTGGTTGGCCGTCAGCCGTCTGCATCAGTCGACCGTGACCGTGACCATCGATCAGGCGCAATTCGTGCGAGGTCGAGCGGCGAGCACGGCTCTTCCTGTGCGCGCACCGCGTCGCGCGACGTTGTCCGACGGTCGGACGGAACCCAGCGTCTAGAATCCCGCGACCCGCAGACGGCAGGCCCGAGGTTGGCTCGACACCATCGAGCTGTCCCGTGCAAGCCTTCGACCGCAATCTGGAGACCCCGGTGCGATGAACTATTCGCAGCAACAAGCCGATCCGAAGAAGCATCTCTTCGGGATCGGTGCTGTCATCCTGTTCCATGTCCTGGTCGTGTACGCACTGGTGACCGGCCTCGCGAAGAAGGTCATCGACGTCGTCCGTGCGCCGATCGAGACCAAGGTGATCGAGGAAATCAAGAAGCCGCCTCCGCCGCCGGAGGTGGTCGTGCCGCCGCCGCCGAAGCTCGAAGCGCCGCCGCCGCCATTCATCCCGCCGCCCGAGATCCAGATCGCCAATCCGCCCCCGGCGCCGACGATCACCGCGACGACGTCGACACCACCGCCGGCACCGGTCGTGATCGCGCCCGCGCCTCCGCCCGCGGTCCCGGCGCCGCCGGCCCCACCGGCGCCGGCCCCTGTAGTGACCGCCGGTGCGGTCTGCCCGAACTACGCCACCGTCATGGGTGACGTTGCGTTTCCGATCGAAGCACGGCGCCAAGGACTCGATCGCGGCGAGGCGACGATCCAGTTCACGGTGACAGCTGCTGGGGAGATCAAGGATGTGAAGACTGTTCGCTCCACGAGTCCGATCTTTGCGCGCGCCAGCGTCCGTATTGTCGGGGAGTACAAGTGCACCGGCCAAGGTCGAGACATCAGCGTCAGCCAGACCTTCAGCTACAAGACCGAATGATCCAGAGACCCGGGTGGCCCGACTCGACAATTCCCATCGCAAACCTCAGACAGACTGAAAGAACATCCATGCGTCATACCCAAACCAACTCGGCGCGTTTCGCGGCAGTGCTGGCCGCGCTTGTCGTCCTGACCGGCGCCGCGCTTCCGAACGCCGCGTTCGCCCAGGCGTCGGCTGCCGATGCGACCGCTGCCGTCGCCCCATCGGCGGTCGCTGCGTCCGATACCGCCGCGGCCGCCGCACCTGCGCCCATGACTGCCGCCCTCGCGCCGACGTCGAAGGAAACAGTCGACAACCCGTACGGCCTGAGCGCGCTTTGGGAGCAGGGCGACTTCATCGCCCGTGGCACGCTGATCATCCTGGTGCTGATGAGCATGGGCAGCTGGTACATCCTGGTCACGAAGCTCTACGAGAGCCTCAAGCTCAGCTCGGAGGCCAAGGCCGCCGGACGCACGTTCTTCAAGTCGAAATCGCTGCGCGATGGTGCGCAGGCGCTGAAGACGGGCGGAGCGTTCCGCTTCATCGCAGATTCCGGCATCGACGCGAGCGAGCATCACGAAGGCGCCCTGACCGAGAACATCGACCACAACACCTGGGTGTCGATGAGCGTGCAGCGCAGCCTGGACGACATCCAGAGCCGCCTGCAGGACGGCCTGGCCTTCCTCGCCACCGACGGCTCGACGGCGCCGTTCGTCGGCCTGTTCGGCACGGTCTGGGGCATCTACCACGCGCTGACTGCGATCGGCATCGCCGGCCAGGCCTCGATCGACAAGGTTGCGGGTCCGGTCGGCGAGGCGCTCATCATGACCGCCATCGGCCTGGCGGTTGCCGTCCCGGCGGTGCTCGGCTACAACTGGCTCGTCCGTCGCAACAAGGTGACGATGGAGACGGTGCGCCGCTTCGGCGCCGATCTGCACGGCGTGCTGATGGGCGCGCAGCTCGGCGCGGCCTCGACCAGCCGCTGAGACCCGGAGCGTTGCCATGGCCATGAACGTCGGTTCGGGCGACGGAGACGAAGACGAAGTCGTCTCCTCCATCAACACCACCCCGCTTGTCGACGTGATGCTGGTGCTGCTCATCATCTTCCTGATCACGATCCCGGTCGTGACCCACACGATTCCGGTCGTGCTGCCGAAGGAAACCAACATCCCGCGCCAGACCAAGCCGGAGAACATCGACATCTCCGTCAACAAGGACGGCGACATCTTCTGGAACCAGCAACTGGTGGCCGACAGCGATGCGCTGTTCCAGCGGCTGAGCAAGATCTCGACGATGAAGCCGCAGCCCGAAGTCCACATCCGTGGCGACGGCCGGGCGCGCTACGAGTCGGTCGGCCGGGTTCTCTTCCAGTGCACGCGCGCCGCGATCCAGAAGGTCAGCTTCGTGACCGAACCGCCGCCGAAGGGCTGAGGAGCAATTCATGTCAATGAACGTAGGCAGCAGCAGCGGCAGCGGCGAGCCCGAGGTCATGATGGACATCAACACCACGCCGCTCATCGACGTGATGCTGGTGCTGATCATCATGTTGATCATCACGATCCCGGTGCAACTGCACACCGTCAACCTGAACATGCCGGTCGGCACGCCGCCGCCGCCGCTGAAGGAGCCGGTCGTGGTCACGATCGACATCGACTTCGACGGCACGGTGCTCTGGAACGGCGAGGCCGTGCCCGACCGCGGCGCCCTCGAATCGCGCCTGTCGCGTGCGGCAGCTGAGCCCGACCAGCCCGAGGTCCACATCCGGCCGAACAAGCTCGTCGAATACAAGTCGGTGGCGGCGGTGCTGGCTTCGGCGCAGCGTCTGGGCGTCACCAAGCTGGGAATGGTCGGCAATGAACAGTTCGTCAAGTAGGCGCGTGCGGACACTCGTCGCGGCGGCCGTCGTGGCGACGGGTCTGCTGTCGTCCGGCGCGCTGCTCGCGCAGGAGTCGCTCCGTCCCGAGGTCGGCAAGCCCTTGCAGGCGGCCCAGGATCTGATCAAGACCGGCCGCTACCGCGAGGCGCTCGTCAAGGTGCACGAGGCCGAGGGCGGCTCGCGCAACGCCAACGAGATCTACCTGATCGAGCGCATGCGCATCGCCGCCGCTTCCGGCGCCGGCGATGCCGATACCGCGTCGAAATCCTTCGAGATCCTGAACGGCACGGGCAAGGTCTCCGGCCCCGACAAGCTGCGCATGATCGAGTCGATCGCCGGCACCTACTACCGCTCGCAGCAGTACGCGAAATCGATGCAGTGGAGCCAGCGTTATCTGCGCGAAGGCGGCACCAGCCCCGCGATCCGGACAATGCTGATCCAGAGCCAGTACCTGAGCGGCGACTTCGCCGGTGCCGCGAAGGAGTTGATGGTCGAGATCCAGGGCGCCGAGCGCGGCGGCAGCCCGCCCGGGGAAGACCGGCTCAAGCTGCTGCTGAACGCGGCGGCCAAGCAGGGAGACAACAACTCCTACGTCTACGCGATGGAGAAGCTGGTCACCTACTACCCGAAGAAGGAGTACTGGGTCGATCTGCTGAGCCGCATGCAGCGCAAGACGAACTTCTCGGATCGCCTCTCGCTCGACGCCTACCGGCTCTCGCTCGTGACCGGCAGCATGTCGGCGCCGGCCGACTACATGGAGATGGCCCAGCTCGCGCTGCAGGCCGACTTGGCCAGCGAGGGCAAGCAGGTCATCGCCAAAGGCATGAGCAGCGGTGCTCTGAGCACGGGCGCGCAGGCCGATCGGGCGAAGCGCCTGCAGGCGCTGGTCGACAAGAAGCTCGCCGAAGACACGGCGTCGCGCGCGGAAGACGAGAAGCAGGCCGCCGCCGCCAAGACCGGCGACGCGATGATGGCGCTCGGCATGAACCTGGTCTACGCGGGTCAAGCCGCCAAGGGCGTGCAGCTGATGCAGGAAGGCATTGCCAAGGGCGGACTGAAGCGCCCCGAGGACGCCAAGCTCCATCTCGGCATCGGCCAGCTCGCCGCGGGCGACAAGGCCAAGGCGCAAGCCACCTTCAAGACCGTGCAGGGCACCGACGGCACCGCTGACCTGGCCAGGCTCTGGGCGCTCTACGCCCGCCGCGGTTCGGCCTGAGCGTTACTTCGGCGCCAGGCGGATCGCCCCGTCGAGGCGGATCACCTCGCCGTTGAGCATCTCGTTCGTCACGATCTGGTGGACGAGCTTGGCGAAGTCTTCGGGCGTCCCCAGTCGGCTCGGGAAGGGCACGTTGGCGGCGAGCGCCTGCTGCACTTCAGCGGGCATCGTGAAGAGCATCGGTGTGCCGAAGATGCCCGGCGCGATCGTCATGTTGCGGATGCCGTTGCGCGACAGGTCGCGCGCGATCGGCAAGGTCATGCCGACGATGCCGCCCTTGGACGCCGAATAGGCGGCCTGGCCGATCTGCCCGTCGTAGGCGGCGACGCTTGCCGTCGAGATCAGCACGCCGCGCTCGCCGGTCGGTTCCGGGTCGTTCTTGCTCATCGCCTCGGCAGCGAGCCGGATCATGTTGAAGCTGCCGATCAGGTTGACCGTGATCACCTTGGCGAACAGGCCGAGCGCGTGCGCGCCCTCCTTGCCGACCGTGCGCGCCGCCGGCCCGATTCCGGCGCAATTGACGAGGCCGAAGAGCTTGCCGAACGCCGTCGCCTCGGCGACGACACGTTGTCCGTCGGCTTCCTGGCTGACGTCGCATTTGACGAAGCGGCCGCCGATCTCGGCCGCGACCGCGGCGCCGCGCTCGGCCTGCAGATCGGCGATGACGACCGACGCGCCTTCGCGGGCGAGCATGCGCGCCGTGCCTTCGCCGAGTCCCGAGGCGCCGCCGGTGACGATGAAGACCTTGCCCTTGATGTCCACTTGACTCTCCCTCAGGCCAGCGCGGCGAGCGCGCGTGCGGTGATCTCGTCGACCTCGCCGGTGCCGTTGATCTTGCGATAGACCGGTGCGCCGGGCTCGCCCGATGCTGCCCAGCGCTCGTAATACGCGACGAGCGGACGCGTCTGCTCGGCATAGACCGCGAGGCGCTTCTTGACCGTCTCCTCGAGGTCGTCGGCGCGCTGGATCAGCGGCTCGCCGGTGATGTCGTCGATGCCTTCGGTCTTCGGGGGATTGAAGTGGACGTGGTACGTGCGGCCGGAGGCGACGTGGACCCGGCGGCCGCTCATGCGCTCGACGATGGCCGAGTCGGGCACGTCGATCTCGAGGACGTAGTCGAGGAACACGCCCGCCGCCTTCAGCGCATCGGCCTGCACGATCGTGCGCGGGAAGCCGTCGAACAGGAAGCCGGCGGCGCAATCGGGCATCGCGATGCGTTCCTTCACCAGGCCGATGATGATGTCGTCGCTCACCAGCAGGCCCGAGTCCATCACCTTCTTGGCCGCGACGCCGAGCGGTGTGCCGGCCTTGACGGCGGCGCGCAGCATGTCGCCGGTCGAGATCTGCGGGATGCCGAAGCGCTTGCAGATGTACGCGGCCTGCGTTCCCTTGCCCGCCCCCGGTGCTCCTAGCAGGATCAATCTCATGGCGTGCGCTTCGTGCTGGTGGGGGAGGCCGGAATAATAGGCGGCGACGCATGGGCGGTTCCGCGTGAGGCGCTCAGGCAAAACCCGCACCAGGACGCGTGTCGAACAAGGCCTGCGCGCGGGCGAGGTCTTCGGCGGTGTCGATGCCGATGGCCGGTGTCGCGTCGCTGACGTGGACGGCGATGCGCTCGCCGTGCCACAGGACGCGCAGCTGCTCCAGCCGCTCGACCTCTTCCAGCGGGCTCACGGTCAGCTGCGGGAAGCGACGCAGGAAGGCGGCGCGGTACGCGTACAGCCCGACATGTCGCAGCGGCGCACCGCCGGGGCGAGCCGCGCCGCCGAATGGATCGCCATCTCGCGGCCACGGGATCGTCGCCCGCGAGAAGTAGAGCGCGCGTCCGGCTGCGTCGAGCACGACCTTGACGATGTTCGGGTTGTCGAAGTCGACGCGGTTGTCGATCGCGTGCGCGGCGGTGCTCATGACGCAGTCGGCACGCTCGGCGAGAAGGTCGGCGCAGGCGTCGATGAGCTCGGGCTCGATCAGCGGCTCGTCGCCCTGCACGTTGACCACGATCTCGTCGTCGCCGATGCCGAGCGTGTCGCAGGCTTCGGCGAGGCGGTCGCTGCCGCTCGGATGTTGCGGCGAGGTCAGTACCGACGCGACGCCATGGGCGGTACAGGCGGCGACGATCTCCTCGTCATCGGCGGCCACGACGACGCGCGACGCCTTCGACAGCCCTGCACGCTGTGCGACCCGCACGACCATCGGCAGGCCGCCGAGATCGGCCAGCACTTTTCGCGGCAAGCGCGTCGATGCCAGCCGAGCGGGGATCAGCACCGTGAACGCCACGGGCTCAGGCGGGATCGGGCGGCGCCGTCGGCCCGGTCTCGTGACCAAGCGGTCGCGCTTCGCCTTCGAGCATCACCGGAATGCCGTCACGCACCGGAAAGGCCAGCCCGTCGGCGCTGCACACCAGCTCCTGGCGCTCGTGCTGCGGCGGACGCCAGTGCTGCAGCGGCCCCTTGCACAGCGGGCAGACGAGCAGGTCAAGCAGGCGTGTTTCCATGCGATGGGGCGGCGAGCATCGGCTCGGCGGAAGGTGGCGCGTTGCGCAGCGGCAGGAGAGCGATGACCGCGGCATCGAACGCA
>JAYTHL010000589.1:0-2476 GCA_043732605.1 Rhizobacter sp.
GAGGAGACCGCCGCCTCGATGGAAGAGCTCAGCTCGACCGTCAAGCAGAACGCCGAGAACGCGCGCCAGGCCAACCAGCTCGCGCTCAGCGCCTCGACCGTCGCCGGTCAGGGCGGCCAGGTCGTCAGCCAGGTGGTGACGACGATGAAAGGCATCAACGATTCCTCGAAGAAGATCGCCGACATCATCAGCGTGATCGACGGCATCGCGTTCCAGACCAACATCCTGGCGCTGAACGCCGCTGTCGAAGCGGCCCGGGCCGGCGAGCAGGGTCGAGGCTTCGCCGTCGTCGCCTCCGAGGTGCGCAGTCTGGCCGGCCGATCGGCCGATGCGGCCAAGGAGATCAAGAGCCTCATCACCGCCAGCGTCGAGCGGGTCGAGCAAGGCACGGCGCTCGTCGATCAGGCCGGCGCGACGATGACCGAGGTCGTCAACTCGATCAAGCGCGTCACCGACATCATGGGCGAGATCAGCGCGGCGAGCTCCGAGCAGAGCGCCGGCGTGGCTCAGGTCGGCGAGGCCGTCAGCCAGATGGATCAGGCGACGCAGCAGAACGCAGCGCTCGTCGAAGAGAGCGCGGCTGCGGCAGAGAGCCTCAGGACGCAGGCCCAGGCGCTGGTCCAGACGGTCGCCGTCTTCACGCTCGCCCACGACGGCCGGCAGCGCGTTGCCAGCGCGGCGAACGCAGCGCAGGCCGAACGCCGCGGCCCCGGCCGCGCGATGAACGTGACGAGGCCGGCGTTCACCAAGACCAGGCGCGCGGGCGCGCCGACGCCTCACATCGCGTCGGCACCGTCCGTCGCGGCGGCCAACGGCACCGACGGCTGGGAAAGCTTCTGATCCCGTATCGGCTTCGCCGCCAGACCGGTGACGGCGCTGCGCCGGCGACGCCCGTCGAACCTACACGAGCAGCGGCACCAGCGCGCTCAGATGCCCGTCCCACGTCAGCGTCGACTTGTCGTCGAAGTAGATGACGCAGCGGGGCGTGCCGTCCTTTCCCTCGCGCTCTTCGATCTTGAGCATGTGCGCGGGATTGACCGCCACCAGCATGCCCTTGAAGTCGAGGATCGGCAGTTTCGTCATGGGGTCTCCTGTCGATGGCATCGCCATCGTGCCGTTCACGGCCTGTCGGGTGAGTCCCGCTGGGTTCGCAACCGCACCATTCTGCGCTTGGCCCTGCTTGCGACGACGCACGCGTGCACGATCGTCCTCGACGAGCGCGTAGACTCGGCCGTGCTTCGTTGACAGCAGCCGGCTGTCGCCGGCGACAGAGTGCGAGGCGATCCAGTGCACGCGACGAAGGGCATCGAGGTCCGACTGGCTCTTCCGACCGGATGGACATAGCCCCTGACGGGCCGCTCGATCCCGACGGCTGCGCCGCCGAGCCGATCCGCACGCCCGGCGCGATCCAGCCGCACGGCTGGCTGCTCGCGCACGACGCGGCCACGGCCCGGCTGGTCGCGTACAGCGACAACTGCGAGGAGCTGACCGGCCTGGCCTCCGGGCCGAGCCAGACGACCGCGTTGCAGGCCGTGCTGGAGGACTTGCGATCGAGAGCATCGACCGAGCCCCGCGAAGGCTCGCCCGCGTCGATCGGATCTGCGGTGATCGACGGCCGCACTCTCGATGCGACCCGGACCCGGTCCGGCGCCCTGGTGATCGTCGAGCTCGAGCCGGCCTCGACATCAGGCGGTACGCAAGCGCCGATGCACGACCTCGCGCGGCGCGTCGTCCCGTTGCTGCAGAAGGCGACGACGGTCGCCGAGCTCGCCACACTGGCGGCCGTCGAAATGAAGCGGCTGACGGGCTTCGGCCGCGCGCTCGTGTATTCGTTCGATCGCGACGGCCACGGACAGGTCCTGGCCGAATGCGCGGATGCGGGATACGACTCCTACATCGGCCACTCCTTCCCGGCCAGCGACATCCCGCCGCAGGCGCGCGACCTCTATCTCCTGAACCACTTCCGGCTGATCCCCGACGCGAACTACCGGCCGGTCGGTCTTCATCGGGTCGACGGGTCGGCGGCAGCGGCGGGCCCGCTCGACCTGTCGTTCGCGCAGCTGCGCAGCGTCTCGCCGGTGCATCTCGAGTACATGCGCAACATGGGCACGCTCGCCTCGATGTCGGTCTCGATCGTCGTCCAGGGTCGCCTCTGGGGCCTCGTCTCCTGCCACGATCACGCGCCGCACGGCCTCGGGCTCGAGACGCGATTCGCCTGCGAGCACCTCGGCGGTTTGCTCGCACTGCAGATCGAAGCGAAGGAAGACAACCACGACGTCGCGATGCACGCGTCGCTCGGCCGCATGACGCTCGAGATCGTCTCGCGCCTCGGCGAGAGCGACGCGACCTTGCGCAGCATCCTCGACGCGCCGGCGTTGCTGCTCGGCCTCGCGCGGGCCGGCGGTGCGGCGGTCGTGTTCAGGGACCAGTGCTGGCGCGTCGGCGCAACGCCGTCGGACAGCGACATCGTGACCAT
>JAYTHL010000590.1:0-8382 GCA_043732605.1 Rhizobacter sp.
ATGGAGTACGACAACCTGGCGCGTGTCGTCGACCTGAAGGGTCGCACGAGCGCGACCTTCGTGTCGCCGCGCGCGGCAGCGCGGCGATGAGCGATCCGCTGGTCTACATCACCGGCGCATCGAGCGGCATCGGCCAGGCACTCGCGCTCCGGTTCCATCGCGCCGGCTACCGCCTCGCGCTCGTCGCGCGCCGCGTCGATGCGGTCGTGCTGTGGGCGCACGGGCAAGGCATCGATCCCAGGCGCTGCTCGGTCTATGCGGCCGATGTCCGCGACGTCGCCGCGATCACCGCGGCCGGCCGCGCCTGCATCGAGGCGCAAGGGCTGCCCGATGTGGTGATCGCCAACGCCGGCATCAGCATCGGCATGGACACGGCGGTGCTCGACGACATCGAGGTGATGCGTGCGACCTACGAGACCAACAACATCGGGCTCGCGGCGACCTTCCAGCCGTTCGTGCGAGCGATGTGCGAGCGCGGCTCGGGCACGCTCGTCGGCATCGCCAGCGTCGCCGGATTCCGCGGCCTGCCTGGGCACGGCGCGTACTCGTCGAGCAAGGCTGCGGTGATGAGCTATTGCGAGAGCCTGCGCGGCGAGATGCGCTCGTTCGGCGTCAAGGTCGTGACCATCGCGCCGGGCTACATCGACACGCCGCTGACGCGCGGCAACCGCTATTCGATGCCGTTCCTGATGACCGCCGACGACTTCGCCGACCGCGCCCACGCCGCGATCGCCGTGGGCACGAGCTTTCGCGTCATCCCGTGGCAGATGGGTATCGTCGCTTGGCTGATGCGCAGGCTCCCGAACTGGCTGTACGACCGGCTCCTCGCCGGCCGGCCGCGCAAGCAGCGCCAGGAATGACGGGCTCGAAATGAAAGAAGGCGGTGCGCTTTCGCTGCACCGCCTCTTGATCGATCGGCTCGGACCGCCGCCTTGCGGCGATCCGGCGTCAGGCTCGACTCAGTAGCCGCCTCGGCTTCCGCCGCCGCCGCCGCCGGAGCGACCACCGCCGCCGCCGCCGTAACCGCCGCCGCCGCCGGAGCGACCACCGCCGCCACCGCCGTAGCCGCCGCCACTGCCACTGCCACCGCCACCGCCGTAGCCGCCGCCACCACCGCCGGAGCGACCACCGCCACCGCCGCCGTAGCCGCCACCACCGCCGCCCGTGCCGCCGCCGCCGCCGAAGCCGCCGCGGCTGCCGCCGCCGCCGCCGCCGAAGCCGCCCGGACGCTCTTCACGAGGACGGGCCTCGTTGACGACGATCGCGCGGCCGTCGAGTGCCTGACCGTTCATGCCGTTGATCGCGGCCTGCGCCTCGGGATCGGAGCCCATCTCGACGAAGCCGAAGCCCTTCGAGCGACCGGTGTCGCGGTCCATCATGACCTTCGCCGACGAGACCGTCCCGTACTGCGCGAACGCCTGCTGAAGATCGTCGTCGCGCACGTTGTACGAGAGATTGCCGACGTAGAGTTTGTTGCCCATGGAAAAGCTGCCTTCCTGTTCTTTACCCGAAATGTGGAGCTTCTACCCGTCGTGAACCATTTCAAGAAGGCACTGCTTTGACCCACACAGACTGGCGAATATAAGTGAATTGCCAAAATAATTGGATCAGGAACGCCCGTATTTGTTGTTTTGCGGCAGTCGCCTCGTGACGCTGTGATGTCGACGTTCCCGCCCGCTCCGCGTATCGCCAGCCTCGTTCCGAGCCTGACGGAGCTCGTCTTCGCGCTCGGGCTGGGCGACCGGCTCGTCGCCCGCACGGGCTTTTGCGTTCACCCGGCCGATCGGGTCGCGCGCGTCGCCAAGATCGGCGGCACGAAGGACGTCAATCTCGCCAAGCTGCGCCGCCTCGCGCCGACCCACGTCCTCGTCAATGTGGATGAGAACCGGCGCGAGACGATCGACGCGATCGCGGCCTGGGGCGCCGACGCGCCCGAGATCGTCGTCACGCACCCGGTCGAGCCCGAGGACAACGTGGCGCTGGTCGACCTGCTCGCGCGCGTCTTCTCCGGCGCGCCGGGGCTCGCGGAGCGGGCCGCGAGGCTGCATCGCGCGATCGAGACCGAGCTCGCCGCGACGAGCGCGGCGGGCCGGGTCGAGCGGCGCGTGCTCTATCTGATCTGGCACAGTCCCTGGATGACAGTGGCGCGCGACACCTACCTGTCGCGGATGCTGGCGCGGATCGGCTGGCTGACGTGGCCCGACGCGCACGGCGGCCGCACCGGAGCCGCCCGCTATCCGGCGCTCACCGGCGACGAGCCGTGGCTCGCCGGCGTCGAGCGCGTGCTGCTGAGCTCGGAGCCCTTCGCCTTCCGGGCGCAGCACCTCGCCGAGGCGCAAGCGCTCTGCCCGACCGCGACGGTCCAGCGCGTCGACGGTGAGCTCCTCAGCTGGTACGGCGCCCGCGCCGTCGCGGGCCTGCGCTATCTGCGCGCGCTGGCCGACGACAATGCGCCCGCAGCGCCCGCCGACTGATTCGACGGGCGCCAACCCCCGCTGCCATGCCGATCGACATCCTGAAACCGCTGGTCGCGCTGCTCGCGATCGTCAACCCGATCGGCGTGCTGCCGTTCTTCATCCATTTCACGGCCGGCTTCAGCCGCGAGCAGCGGCAGCGCACGATTCGTGTCGCTGCGGTGAGCGCGTTCGCCGTGATCGCGGTCAGCGCTGTCGCGGGCCTCAAGATCATCGAGTTCTTCGGCATCTCGCTCGCCTCGTTCCAGGTCGGCGGCGGCATGCTCCTGCTGATCTCGTCGCTGCAGATGCTCAACGCGCAGCCGGCGGAAAGCCGGACCAGCGATCTCGTCGAGGGCAGCGACAAGGTCGACGCCGGCGACTCGATCGCGATCGTCCCGCTCACGATTCCGCTGCTGACCGGCCCGGCGACGATCTCGACCATGGTGATCTACGCCGAGAAGACGCGCCACTGGTGGCAGATCGCGATCCTCGTCGGCTACGGCGTGGTGATCGGCGTCGCGATCTGGATCGCCTTCAGCCTCTCGGGCCGGATCGCCCGCTTCATCGGCAAGACCGGGATCAACGTCATGACCCGGCTGATGGGCCTGCTGCTCGCCGCGCTCGCGGTCGAGGTGATGTCGGACGGGCTGGTGAAGCTCTTTCCGGGCCTGATCGCGACCGGACGCTGACGGGATGGCCGACGGCAGCTACGACTACATCGTCTGCGGCGCCGGCACCGCCGGCTGCCTGCTCGCGAACCGGCTGAGCGCCGATCGATCCAGGCGCGTCCTGCTGATCGAAGCCGGCCTGCAGGACAACTACATCTGGATCCACATCCCGGTCGGCTACCTCTATTGCATCGGCAACCCGCGCACCGACTGGCTCTACGCCACCGAGCCCGCGGCCGGGCTCAACGGCCGGAGCCTGCGCTATCCGCGCGGCAAGGTGCTCGGCGGCTCGAGCAGCATCAACGGGATGATCTACATGCGCGGCCAGGCGCGCGACTACGACGCCTGGGGTGCCGGCGACGGCCACGGCGCGAATCCGGGCTGGAGCTGGGCCGAGTGCCTGCCGGCGTTCCTCAAGCACGAGGACTTCTACAAGGGCGCCGACGCCTTCCATGCGGCTCCCGGCTTCGATCCGTCCGGCAAGCGAGCGGGTGGCGAGTGGCGGGTCGAGAAGCAGCGCCTGCACTGGCCGATCCTCGATGCCTTCGCCGCCGCCGCCGTCGAGGCCGGACTGCCGCACACCGACGATTTCAACCGCGGCGACAACGAAGGCGTCGGCTACTTCGACGTCAACCAGCGTGCCGGGATCCGCTGGAATGCGACCAAGGCATTCCTGCGGCCGGCGTTCCCGCGCCCGAACCTGCAGGTGTGGACCGGCGCGCACATCCATCGCGTCACGTTCGACGGGCGGCGCGCGACCGGCGTCGAGGTCGTGCCGCTCGGCGGCGGCGCGCCGGTCGTCGCGACGCTGTTGCCGGGAGGCGAGGTCGTGCTCTCGGCGGGCGCGATCGGTTCGCCGCAGATCCTGCAGCTCTCCGGCGTCGGGCCGGCGGCGCTGCTGTCGTCGCACGGTATCCCGGTCCATCACGCGCTGCCCGGCGTCGGCGAGAACCTGCAGGATCACCTGCAGATCCGCGCCGTCTACGGCGTCGAGGGAGCGAAGACGCTCAACACGTCGGCCTCGTCGCTGTTCGGCAAGGCGCTGATCGCGCTCGAGTATGCGTTCAAGCGCAGCGGCCCGATGAGCATGGCACCGTCGCAGCTCGGCGCGTTCACGAAGAGCGATCCGGGGCGAGCGCACGCGAATCTCGAGTACCACGTCCAGCCGCTCTCGCTCGACGCGTTCGGCGAGCCGCTGCACATCTTCAACGCCTTCACGGCGAGCGTGTGCAACCTCAACCCGACCAGCCGCGGCAGCGTGCGCGTGCGCTCCGCCGATCCCGACGCCGCGCCGCGGATCGCGCCCGACTACCTGGCCACCGAGGAAGACGCCCGCGTCGCCGCGCAGAGCCTGCGCGTGACGCGGCGCATCGTCGCGCAGCCAGCGCTCGCCAGGTACAAGCCGCACGAGATCAAACCAGGCGTCGCGTTCGAGAGCGACGCCGATCTTGCCAAGCTTGCCGGCGACATCGGCACGACGATCTTCCATCCGGTCGGCACCGCCAAGATGGGCCCGGCCGGCGATCCGATGGCCGTCGTCGATGCGCGCCTGCGCGTTCACGGCCTCGAAGGCCTGCGCGTCGTCGATGCGAGCGTGATGCCGACGATCACCAGCGGCAATACCAACGCGCCGACGCTGATGATCGCCGAGCGTGCTGCCGAATGGATCCTGCGCGGCGACGTCTGACGCGCGTGCCCCGGAGGGCGCATGCATACTCGTTTCCCCGATCCGTCCCAGAAAGCGCGCGATGAAAGTCCATGCCGTCACCAAAGTTCGCCTCGACGCCGACGGCCGCGTCACGGGCGTCGAGTGGGGCCCGGTCAACACCGAGACCAACGAGTGGCACACCGAGCCTGCCATCGCCGATGTCTCGGAAGTCGTCGCCGCGCTGCACCACGGCGACGACGTCTTCGCCCTGTTTCCGACCTCGCACGGGATGATGCCGATGCGCCGTTTTCGCGTTGTCGACTACGACAACGGCTGGCACACCGTGAACCTCGACGGCCCGGCGACGCACGAGCACGAGATCCACGACATGCTCCACGTCGCGCCGTAGCGGCGCGATGAGCGAGCACGACGCACCGCGGCGGCTGCTGGTGTCGTGCCTGTGCGCCGAGTGGTGCGGCTCGTGCCGCGACTACCGTGCGACCTTCGATGCACTGGCTGTGCAGTTGGCGGCCAGCGCCGACTTCGCCTGGATCGACGTCGAGGACGAGGCCGATGCGCTCGGCGATCTCGACATCGACAATTTCCCGACGCTGCTGATCGCCGAGGGCGACACCTTGCGCTTCCTCGGCGTCGTCACGCCTCAGCCGCAGACGGCCGAGCGACTGATCCGCAGTGCGATCGCCGGCGAGCTCGTGGCGCCGGCGGATGCGGCGCTCGTCGGGCGCGTCCGCGCGATCGCCGCCGCCGCGAGCCCGTTGTCGCCGCCGTCGGCATAAGCTTGCAACGAGGCAATCGTTGCCCGGGTCACGGCCGACCCTAAGATCGTGGGTTCGCCCGCTCGCGCATCGCGTCCAGTCATGTCCAACCTGTTCTCGTCTTCCTTGGCGCGCCGTTCGGCGCTCGCTGTCGCCGCCGCTGCGTTGCTCGCCGCGGCTCCGCTCGCGCAAGCCGCCGGGCCGACGCTCCTCAACGTCAGCTACGACGTCGCGCGCGAGCTCTACAAGGACATCAACCCGGCCTTCCAGCGCTCGTGGAAACAGCAGACCGGCGAGGACGTGACGATCTCGCAGTCGCATGGCGGCTCGAGCAAGCAGGCGCGCGCGGTGCTCGACGGCCTCGAGGCCGACGTCGTGACGATGAACCAGTCGAGCGATATCGACGCCATCGCGCGCGGCAAGCTGATCCCGGAAGACTGGGCCAGGCGCCTGCCGAACAACTCGGCGCCGACGACGTCGGTCACAGTGATCCTCGTCCGCAAGGGCAACCCGAAAGGCATCCACGACTGGCCCGATCTCGCCAAGGCCGGCACGAGCGTCGTCATCCCGAATCCGAAGATCACCGGCAACGGCCGCTACACCTACGTGGCCGCCTGGGGCTCGGTGATCAAGGCCGGTGGCACGCCGGCGCAGGCGCGCGAGACGGTGCAGAAGATCTTCGCCAACGTGCCGGTGTTCGATGGCGGCGGCCGCGCCGCGACGACGACGTTCGCCCAGCGCAACATCGGCGATGCCTTGTGCACCTTCGAGAGCGAGGTCAACCTGATCAAGGCCGAGTTCGGCGACAACTTCGAAGTCGTCTATCCGAAGTCGACGATCCTGGCGGAGAACCCGGTGGCGGTGATCGACAAGGTCGTCGACAAGAAGGGCACGAGGAAGCAGGCCGAGGCTTATCTCAAGTTCCTGTGGAGCGACGAGGCGCAGGAGATCTCAGCCAAGCACCAGTTGCGGCCGCGCTCGGCCGCGATGCTCGCCAAGTACGGGAAGGACTTCCCCAAGGTCACCACCTTCACCGTCGACGAGCTCTTCGGCGGCTGGAGCAAGGCGCAGAAGGACCACTTCGACGACGGCGCGATCTTCGACCAGATCCTCGCCGCCAAGAAGTAGGCCGAGCCGAGCTGGCCGCGGCATGCTGCTGTCCCGTGCGCTGCTGAAGCGCCACAGCGTCCTGCCGGGCTTCGATCTCGCGCTCGGCTTCACGCTGCTCTACCTGTCGTTCTTCATCCTCGTGCCGCTCTCGGCCGCGTTCCTGAAGACGTTCACGATGACCTGGCCGGCGTTCTGGAGCGCCGTCAGCGCACCGCGCGTGGTCGCTTCGTACAAGCTCACCTTCGGCGCGTCGTTCCTGGCCGCGCTCGTCAACGCGTTCTTCGGCCTGATCGTGTGCTGGGTGCTCGTGCGCTACGACTTCTTCGGCAAGCGCTTCGTGGACGCGCTCGTCGACCTGCCCTTCGCCTTGCCGACGGCCGTCGCCGGCATCGCGCTGACGGCGCTCTATTCCGGCAACGGCTGGATCGGCCGCTGGCTGCCATTCAAGGTCAGCTTCACACCGGTCGGCGTGTGGGTCGCGCTGACCTTCATCGGCCTGCCCTTCGTCGTGCGCACGCTCCAGCCGGTGCTCGAGGATCTGCAGAAGGAAGTCGAGGAAGCGGCCGCGATCCTGGGCGCGACGCGCTGGCAGACCTTCACCCGCGTCATCCTGCCGATCCTCGCGCCGGCGCTGCTCACCGGCTTCGCGCTGGCGTTCGCGCGCGCGATCGGCGAGTACGGCTCGGTGATCTTCATCGCCGGCAACCTGCCGATGATCTCGGAGATCACGCCGCTCCTCATCATCACCAAGCTCGAGCAGTTCGACGTGCCCGGCGCGACGGCGATCGCGGTCGTGATGCTCGTCGCGGCCTTCGTGATGCTGCTGGCGATCAACGCGCTCCAGGCATGGACGCGCGCGAGGCAGGGGCGATGAGCGCCGCCTCGACGATCGAGAAGGCGCCGCGTCGCATCGACGAGGCGACCAGCGAGCCGGCCTGGGTGCGACGCCTGCTGATCGCCATCGCGCTCGCCTTCCTCACCGTGTTCCTCTTCGTTCCGCTCGTCGCCGTGTTCGTCGAGGCGCTGAAGAAAGGCCTCGACGTCTACCTTGCCGCGATCAGCGAGCCCGACGCGGTCTCGGCGATCAAGCTGACGTTGATCGCCGCCGGCATCTCGGTGCCGCTCAACCTCGTCTTCGGCGTCGCCGCCGCGTGGGCGATCGCGAAGTTCGACTTCCGCGGCAAGAACGTGCTTCTCACGCTCATCGACCTGCCGTTCTCGGTGAGCCCGGTCATCGCCGGCCTGGTCTTCGTCCTCGTCTTCGGCCTGCAGGGCTGGTTCGGCGAATGGCTGCGCGACCACGATCTCAAGATCATCTTCGCGCTGCCGGGCATCGTCATCGCGACGATCTTCATCACCTTCCCGTTCGTCGCCCGCGAGCTGATCCCGCTGATGCAGGCGCAAGGCAACGAGCAGGAAGAGGCGGCGCGCGTCCTCGGCGCGGGCGGCTGGCAGATCTTTCGCCGCATCACGCTGCCGAACGTCAAGTGGGCGCTGCTTTACGG
Source organism: Rhizobacter sp. (assembly GCA_043732605.1). GTDB lineage: Bacteria > Pseudomonadota > Gammaproteobacteria > Burkholderiales > Burkholderiaceae_C > Schlegelella_A. The sequence continues at coordinate 8,164 of JAYTHL010000590.1, forward strand.
CGTCATCCTCTGCAACGCGCGGGCGATGGGCGAGTTCGGCGCGGTCAGCGTCGTCTCGGGCCACATCCGCGGCCAGACCAACACCATGCCGCTGCACATCGAGATCCTCTACAACGAATACCAGTTCGCGGCCGCGTTCGCGGTCGCGTCGCTGCTCGCCTTCCTGGCGCTGGTGACGCTCGCGCTCAAGTACTGGGTCGAGCGCAACGCCGCGTCGCG
>JAYTHL010000591.1:0-2473 GCA_043732605.1 Rhizobacter sp.
GCACAGCGCCGGGTTTCGGCGCCGAATAGAGCGCCCACTTGAGGCGCGTGTTGCCGACGTCGACGGCGAAAAAGGTCATGAGCGAGCGGTCCGCGACAAGGTCAGGTCATCCGGCCCGACGCCGGCTGGACGTCGCAGCCGCTGATGCGCCACGACTTGTCGGGCTGGCGCTCGAGGCTGTAGGTGGCGAGCCACTGGCCGCCGTCGGCGTCGGTCAGGCGCACGCCGAGGACGAGCTGGCGCTGCACCCACAGCGGCTGCAGGAAGGTGACGCTCGCCGGCCGGTAGACGACCGGATAGCCGGCGCGCACCATCGCGACGAACTTCTCCGGCGTCTCGAACATCGCTCGGATCGAGGGCGCGGCGAGCGAGAACGCCTTCTTCGCGTCATCGGCGGCGAACGCGTCGAGCTGCGCCTCGACGACGGCGCGCACCGCCTTCGTGTCGACGGCCGAGACCGGCTCGGTGGCCCGCGCGGACGAGAGCCCGGTCACGAGCAGCAGCGCGGCGACGAACGTGAACCAGTGGGGGGCGATCGCACGGGGCATGTCGTCTCCTGCAGCGGCTGGGGTCGCCATGATGCAGCTTTTGTGGCGATTCGTCGCGGCGACGGAAAAGGACTGTAAAGGCCGATCCGGCGCGTCATCGTCGTCGGGCACACGGCGGTTAAGACAAGGTGGCGCGTCTCACGCGCCTGTCGTCACGGAGAACTGCCATGTCCTATCGCAAGCTCGCCATCGCCGCGCTGTGCTGCGCCACGCTCTCGGCGTGCGTCGTCGCCCCCGTCGGCCGCACCTACGGCTACGGCTATGGCGGCGCGCCCGTCGTCGTCGACGTCGGGCCGCCCGCGCCTTACTACGAGCCCGTGCCTGTGGTGCCGTTCGTCGGCGCCATCTGGATCGGCGGTTACTGGGGCTGGAACGGCGGCCGCCACTCCTGGGTTGCAGGTCGCTACGAACACGCGCGGCCCGGCTACGGATGGGACCCGCATCGATGGGTCCAGCGCGACAACCGCTGGCATCTCGAGGGCGGCGGCTGGTCGCGGCGCTGACCTACACTGCGATCGACTTCAACGTCCCTCCGGCGCGGTGCCGGAGACAGTCGATCGCGGGCACAACGTGGCGAAGAAAAAAGGCGCGCGCCTCTCCGAGTTCCAGTACGCCGACGCGCCTGCCGCGACGCCTGCGCTCGCACCGAAGGGAAGCAAGCGCTTCGACCTCGCCAGGGTCGATCCCGCGGCCAAGCCATTCTCGAGCGGCTTGAAGTCCGCCGACCTCGCGACCATCGACGCGCTGACCAGCGACATCGACCGCCTCCAGGACGTCCTCTACGCGGACCGGCGCTTCAAGCTGCTCGTCGTCCTGCAGGGCACCGACACCAGCGGCAAGGACGGGACGATCCGCGGCGTGTTCTCGAAGACGAGCGCGCTCGGCGTGAAGACCGCCGCGTGGAAGGCGCCGTCGGAAGAGGAGCGCGCCCACGACTATCTCTGGCGCATCCACCAGAAGGTGCCTGCCGCCGGCGAGATCATGATCTTCAACCGCAGCCACTACGAGGACGTGCTCGTGCCCGTCGTCAAGGGCTGGATCACGCACGACGAGACGGTGCGGCGCTTCGCGCAGATCAACGACTTCGAGCGCCTGCTGACCGAGAACGGCACGATCATCGTGAAGTTCCTGCTCCACATCTCGAAGGACGAACAGCGCGTGCGCCTGCAGGCCCGCCTCGACGATCCGACCAAGCACTGGAAATTCGCTGTCGGCGACCTGGAGGAGCGGACGCGCTGGGACGCCTACCAGGCGGCGTACGGCGAGGCGGTCGGCGCGACCGGATCGTCGTGGGCGCCGTGGACCATCGTGCCCTCCGATTCGAAGACGCATCGCAACCTCATGATCGCCACGGTCGTGAAACAGACGCTTCAATCGCTCAAGCTCGCCTATCCGCCGGGCGATCCTTCGCTCGCCAACCTCAAGGTCACCTGAGCCATGACCGAGCTCTCCGCCGACTACCGGGCCCTGGCCGCCTATCGCCCCGCGCAAAAGGTGCGCTTCGTCACCGCCGCCGCCTTGTTCGACGGCCACGACGCGGCGATCAACATCATGCGTCGCATCCTGCAGGGGATGGGCGCGGAGGTGATCCACCTCGGCCACAACCGCTCGGTCGACGAGGTCGTCACCGCTGCCCTGCAGGAAGACGTGCAGGGCATCGCGATCAGCTCGTACCAGGGTGGCCACGTCGAGTACTTCAAGTACATGATCGACCTCTTGAAGGCGCGCGGCGGCGCCGGCATCAAGGTCTTCGGTGGCGGTGGCGGCGTGATCGTGGCGAGCGAGATCGCCGAGCTCCACGCCTACGGCGTCGAGCGCATCTACACGCCCGAGGACGGCCAGCGCATGGGCCTGGCGGGAATGATCGGCGAGATGATGATGCGCTGCGACGTCGATCTGGCGCCCGACGCACCGACCACGCTCGC
>JAYTHL010000592.1:0-2470 GCA_043732605.1 Rhizobacter sp.
ATGGAGCTGCCTTTCGTCGAGCTGAGTCGCGAGATCGAGAAGGTCGCCGGCTGCAGCATCCGCGAGATCCACGATCTCTACGGCACCGCCGCCTATCGCCGCTACGAGCGTCGCGCGCTCGACCTCGTCGTCAAGGCCCATCCGGCCGTCGTGATCGCGACGCCAGGCGGCATCGTCGCCGAGCCCGCGACCTTCCACGAGCTCCTCGCCCACTGCACCACGGTCTGGCTCCAGGCCACGCCCGAAGAGCACATGGGCCGGGTCGCGGCGCAGGGCGACACGCGACCGATGGCGGCGAGCCGCGAAGCGATGGACGACCTGCGCCGGATCCTCGCCGGTCGCGCCGCCTTCTATTCCAAGGCCGATGCGACCCTCGACACCGGAGGCCGGACCGTGGCGCAGAGCTTCGCCGCGCTGACGCGGCTCGTGGCCGAGGCCGCCGGCATGCATGAAACTGCACGCGCTGCTTGAGCGTGATTTCCGTGAATGCACTATGATGCATCTTCCGATCGTTCCAGGAGCACCGCCATGTCGAGCCTTCCGCCCCGTGTCGACTTCCGCACCGAGCCCGCGCAGTACCGCCACTGGAAGCTCTCCGCCGAGGGCGCGCTCGCCCGGCTGACGCTCGACGTCGCCGAGGACGCCGGCATCCGTCCCGGCTACAAGCTCAAGCTCAACAGCTACGACCTCGGCGTCGACATCGAATTGCGCGATGCGCTCGACCGCATCCGCTTCGAGCATCCGGAAGTGCGCTCGGTGATCGTGACCAGCGCGAAGGACCGCGTCTTCTGCTCCGGCGCCAACATATTCATGCTCGGTGTCTCGAGCCACGCCTGGAAGGTGAACTTCTGCAAGTTCACCAACGAGACCAGGAACGGCATCGAGGACACGTCGGCGCACTCCGGCATCAAGTTCGTCGCCGCGGTCAACGGCGCGTGCGCCGGCGGTGGCTACGAGCTGGCGCTTGCCTGCGACGAGATCGTCCTCGTCGACGACCGCTCGTCGTCGGTGTCGCTGCCCGAGGTGCCGCTGCTCGGCGTGCTGCCGGGCACCGGCGGCCTGACCCGCGTCACCGACAAGAGGAAGGTCCGCCACGACCTCGCCGACATCTTCTGCACCAGCGTCGAAGGGGTGCGCGGCCAGCGCGCGGTCGACTGGCGGCTGGTCGATGCGATCGCCAAGCCGGCGCAGTTCGCGGCCGCGGTGCACGAGCGCGCGGCCAGGCTCGGTGCCGGCAGCGACCGGCCCGCGGGCGCCAAGGGCGTCGCCCTCACGCGCGTCGAGCGGACGGAGACGGCCGACGGCCTCGAGTACCTGCACGTCGGCGTCGCCATCGACCGCGCCCGCCGGTTCGCGACGATCACCGTGCGTGCTCCCGCCGGCACGCCGCCCGCCGGCGATCCCGACGGCTTCCTGGCGCACGGCGACGCGTGGTGGCCGGTGGCGATGGCGCGCCAGCTCGACGACGCCATCCTGCACCTGCGCACCAACGAGCTCGACATCGGCACCTGGGTGCTCAAGACCGAGGGCGACGCGGGCAACGTCCTGCTCGTCGGCCGCTGGCTCGTCGATCACCAGGACCATTGGTTCGTGCGCGAGACGATCGGCCTGCTGCGCCGCACCTTCGCGCGCCTCGACGTCTCGTCGCGCAGCCTCTTCGCGCTGATCGAGCCCGGCTCGTGCTTCGCCGGCCTGCTCGCCGAACTCGCCTTCGCCGCCGACCGCGCCTACATGCTCGCGCTGCCCGACGACGCGGCGCGTGCGCCGAAGCTCCAGCTCGACGCGTTCAACTTCGGCCTCGTGCCGATGGTCACCGACCAGGCGCGCCTCGCACGTCGCTTCCACGAGGAAGCCGCGCCGCTCGCCGCGGCGCGCAACACGATCGGCACCGCGCTCGATGCCGACGCCGCGCTCGCGCTCGGCCTCGTCACCGCCGCCCCCGACGACATCGACTGGGACGACGAGATCCGCATCGCCCTCGAAGAGCGCGCCGCGATGTCGCCCGACGCGCTCACCGGGCTCGAAGCCAACCTGCGCTTCTCCGGCAAGGAGAACATGGCGACGCGCATCTTCGGCCGGCTGACCGCGTGGCAGAACTGGATCTTCCAGCGCCCGAACGCCGTCGGCGAGAAGGGCGCGCTCAAGGTCTACGGCACGGGCCAGAAGGCCGGCTTCGACTACACGCGCGTCTAAGCGCTCCAACCGAACATCACGAGACCGCCATGGCCATCGACTACTCGCAGAAGATCCCCAACAACGTCAACCTCGCCGACGACCGCACGCTGCAGCGCGCGCTCGAGCAGTGGCAGCCGAACTTCATCACCTGGTGGGACGACGTCGGCCCCGAGAACACGACCGACAACGACGTCTACCTGCGCACCGCGACGAGCGTCGATCCGCAGGGCTGGGCGCACTTCGACCACGTCAAGATGCGCGACTACCGCTGGGGCATCTTCCTCAATCCCGGCGA
>JAYTHL010000593.1:0-2458 GCA_043732605.1 Rhizobacter sp.
AGCGTGTTCTGCGCCACGAGCGCGCTGCGCCGCGCATCCTCGAGCTCGAACAGCGTGCCGAAGCCGCTCTTGTAGCGCGCCTCGGTGGCGCGGTAGGAGATCTCGAAGTTGTCGGCCGCCGTCTGCGCGTCGGCGGCGCGATCGGCCGTGCCCTGCAGCGTGACGAGCGAGATCTCGACCTCGCGGATCGCGTTGCGCAGGGTCGAGGCGTAGACGCTCGTCGCCTCGACGTAGCGGGCGCGGGCCGCATCGACATTGGCGCGGCGCGCGCCGGCGTCGAACACCGGCAGGCTGACCGCGACCGGGCCGAGGCTCCAGGTCGCGCCGCTGAAGCGCGTGCCGGCGAGCTCGACGCGCGTCAGGCCGACGCTGCCCGCGAGCGTGATGCGCGGCCACTGCTCGGCACGTGCCTCGGCGATGTCGAAGCTGGCGGCGACGACGTCGCGGCCGCGCGCATGGACGTCGGGCCGCTGCGCGAGCGCGGCCGCCGGAACGCTGGCGACGGCGAGCGAGGCCGGCATCGGCACGCGCGCCGTCGCGGCGGCGAGCTCGGCGCGCAAGGCCGGCTCGGCGAGCGCCGTGAGCGCGACCAGTGCCTTCAGCGACTGCTCGCATTGCTCGGCCTGCTGGCGCACGACGACCAGCGCCTGTGCCGAGCTGGCGCGCGTCAGCGCGGCGTTCGAGCGCGACTCGAAGCCGCTCTGCATGCTGAGCTCGGTGAGGCGCGCCGTCTCGCCGCGCGAGTTGGCGTCGAGCCGTGCCTGGGCGAGCCGCGCCTCGCAGGCGCGCAGGTCGAGATACTGATTCGCGGTCTCGGCGGCGACGACGACGCGCGCGTCGTGCCACGAGGCTGTCGCGCCCGACTCGCGGGCGGCTGCGGCGTCTCGTGCGGCGCGATTGCGGCCGAAGACGTCGAGCTCCCAGCTGGCCTGCAGGCCGATGCTCTCGCTCGTCAGCGACGGGATCGAGACGTCCTGGCGAGCCCGGCTCACGCCGGCGCGGGCATCGAGCGACGGCAGCAGCGCGGCACCGGCGGCGACGCGGCTGGCGCGCGCTTCGGCGATGCGGGCAGCGGCGCTCGCGATCGACGGGCTCGCCTCTTCGGCGGCACCGACGAGCCGGCCGAGCATCGGATCGTCGAACTGCGACCACCAGGTCGCGAGCGAGGCGAGTCCGCCATCGCGCGGGACGGGCGCATACCAGGACGGAGCGACGGGCGGCGGCGCGGCCGAAGGGTCGGGGCCGGCGGCACAACCGAGTAGCACCGCGCTGGACAGGATCGCTGCCAGGAGGTGTGGTTGCATGGGGCCCGCAGTCTAAGGGGTCGGTTCGTCGAAACGGTGTCGTCGGCGCGACGTCCGGCTCACGCCGGGGTCAGCGCGCGCTGGCAGCGTCCCTCGGATGCTCGCGGAAGAAGCGCAGCATCTCGCGCGACGCATCAGGTCCGGACGCATCGGTGTACGAGCCGGCGGGGGCGCCGCCCGACCAGGCGTGCGGCGCGCCGTGCACGACCCAGTGTTCCGCCCGGATTGCGGCCGTGTCGTCAGCGTCGTGCCAGACCGTGCGCTCGTAGGTGCGACCGTTGGCGCTGCCGGTCTCGGTCAGCGCGACCGGCGCTTCGCCCGGGTCGGAGCCGAGCGCAGCGGCGATGACCGCCTCGCCGTTGGCGACCGCGACCGTGCCGTCGGCGTCGCCGTGGAAGACGATGACCGGTGCCGGAAGCTGCTGCGCCGCGTCGCCAGGCGCCGCCGTTCGAGCCTTTAGCGGCGATCGCGACGAGCCGCCCGACGGGCCCGACTTCATCACGGCGAAAGCCGAGGCGACGTCGTGCGCGGCCCCTGCCGCGACGCCGGAGTGGACCCCGGCAGCGGCGAACAGGTCGGGATATTCGCGCGCCAGGATCGCCGCCATCGCACCGCCCGCCGACAGCCCGGCGACGTAGACGCGCGCAGGATCGACGCCGTGCGTTTTCATGACGTGCCGCGTCATGCCGGCGATCAGCGCCGGCTCGCCCTGGCCGCGGCGCTGGTCGCCGGCGGCGAACCAGTTCCAGCACTTGTGCGCGTTCGAGCGGGGCGCCTGGGCGGGGTAGATGACGAGGAAGCCCTCGTCCTGCGCCAGCGCGTTCATCCGCGTGCCGGCGGCGAAGTCGTCCGGGTTCTGGGTGCAGCCGTGCAGCATGACGACGAGCGGCAGTGCCCGGCCCTCGAAGCCGGCCGGCTCGAAGAGCTTGAAGCTGCGAGTGCCGGACGCGCCGGTGAAGCTGCTTTCGGCGAAGCGCGCCTCGTCCGATGCAGAACGCTTGGTTGCCGGATCGCCCACAGCTTCTTCGCGGGGCGCCACGAACGGCGACGCGTTTGCCACCGCGCCATGGTCGCCGACGGCGCGCAGCCGGCTCGACAGGTCCTGGACGAAGTTGTCCAGCATGCCGGTGTTCACGACCGGCGGCGCGGACGCG
>JAYTHL010000594.1:0-2449 GCA_043732605.1 Rhizobacter sp.
ACCGGCTTGCCGTTCTCGTCGAGCATGGCGCGGACGCGGCCGAAGCTCGAGCCGGCGAGGACGACGTCGCCGCGCTTGAGCGTGCCGCTCTGAACCAGCACGGTCGCGACCGGGCCGCGGCCCTTGTCGAGCTGCGCCTCGATGACGATGCCCTTGGCCATCGCGTCCCTCGGCGCGCTGAGCTCGAGCACCTCGGCTTGCAGGAGCACCTGCTCGAGCAAGGTATCGATGCCCTGACCGGTCTTCGCCGACACGCCGACGAAGGGCGAATCGCCGCCGAAGTCTTCCGGCACGACCTGCTCTGCGACCAGCTCCGACTTGACGCGCTCGATGTTCGCCTCGGGCTTGTCGATCTTGTTCATCGCCACGACGATCGGAACGCCCGCCGCCTTGGCGTGCGAGATCGCTTCCTTGGTCTGCGGCATGACGCCGTCGTCGGCCGCGACGACCAGGATGACGATGTCGGTCGCCTTCGCGCCGCGCGCGCGCATCGCCGTGAAGGCGGCGTGGCCCGGAGTGTCGAGGAAGGTGATCATTCCTCGCGGCGTCTCGACGTGGTACGCGCCGATGTGCTGCGTGATGCCGCCCGCTTCGCCCGCGGCGACGCGGCTGGTGCGGATGTAGTCGAGCAGCGAGGTCTTGCCGTGGTCGACGTGGCCCATGACGGTGACGACCGGCGCGCGCGGCAGCGACTCGTGCTCCGAGTCGGCCTCGGTCGTTTCTTCCTCGAGGAAGGCGTCCGGATCGTCGAGCTTGGCGGCCAGCGCCGTGTGGCCCATTTCCTCGACGACGATCATCGCCGTCTCCTGGTCGAGCTGCTGGTTGATGGTGACCATCTGGCCGAGCTTCATCAGCTGCTTGATGACCTCCGACGCCTTCACCGAGATCTTGTGCGCGAGGTCGGCCACCGAGATCGTCTCGGGGATGTGCACTTCCTGCGCCTGGAACTCGGCCGGCGCGACGAACGAGCTCGGCGCACCGTCGTTGCGGTCGCCGCGGCGTCCCGCACGCGGCGCGCGCCAGCCTGCACGGCCGGCACCCGGCGCGCCGCGCGGCGCGGCCTTCAGCGCCCGCTTCTTGGCGGCGTCGTCGGCCCAGCTCGACGAGAGCTTTTCCGACTTGATCGACTTCTTGTCGCCGGGCTTGGCGACCGTGGTCGTTGCGGTTCCGGGTGCGCCGACCTTCTTGTGGATCGTGCCCTTGATCGCTTCCTTCGCGGGCTCGGCCGGCTTGACCTCGTCCGGCTTCTTCGCGACGAGCACGCGCTTCGGGCCGGACATCATGTTGCGGATCGCGGCGGCTTCGTCTTCGGCCGCCTTGCGGCGCTTGGCCAGATCGGCGGCCCGCTGCTTTTCCTCGTTCTCGACGGTGCCGGCCTTGACGACGCGGAACGCCGGCTTCGGCGGCTCGACCGGAGCTGCGGCGACCGGCGCCGGCTCTTCCTTGGCTTCGGACTTCTTTCCCTTCTCGGGCTTGGCCGCGGCAGCAGCAGCCTCTTCGGCGGCAGCGCGTTCCATCGCGGCCTGGCGTGCGATCGCCTCGGCGGCTTCGGTCGCTTCGCGCTGGGCGCGCTCCTGCTCCTCGCGCAGACGCCGTTGCGTCGCGAGCTCTTCTTCCTGCACGCGCAGGCGCTCGGCCTCGGCGTGGGCCTCTTCCTCGCGGCGGCGCAACTCTTCCTCGCGCGCCTCTTCGGAGACGACGTCTTCGGCCGGCGACGAGACCTCGTCGCGCTTGACGAAGGTTCGCTTCTTGCGCACCTCGACCTGGATCGTGCGCGCCTTGCCGCTCGAATCGGCCTGCTTGATCTCGCTCGTCGACTTACGCGTCAGCGTGATCTTCTTGCGCTCGGCGCTGGCGACCGTGCCGTGCGCGGTGCGCAGGTGGTCGAGCAGACGAGCCTTGTCGCTCTCGGTCACCGAATCGTCGGTCGACGCCTTGCTGACGCCAGCCGACTTCAGCTGCTCGAGCAGCGCCGCGGGCGGGCGATTGAGCTCGGCGGCGAGTTGGGCGACAGTGGTCAAAGCCATGTGTTTCTATCCTTGCGTGGTCGTCTCTTGCGCGGCATCCGCCGGCGCGGCGGCCGCTTGCGCGGCCAAGGCTGCTCGAGCCGCATTTTCCTGCGCCGCGGCTTCGGCCGCGAACCAGTGCTCGCGCGCCCGCAGGATCATCGCTTTGGCCGCTTCCGCGTCCATGCCGGTGATCTCCTCCAGCTCGTCGACCGCGAGGTCGGCGAGCTCGTCGCGGCTGTTCACGCCGCCGGCCTCCAGCTTGGCGATCAGCTCGGGCGTCAGGCCGTCGAAGTCGCGCAGATCCTGCGAGACGACGCCGCCGTTCTCTTCGCGCGCCAGGTCCATCGTCAGGAGAGCGTCTTTCGCGCGGGTGCGCAGCTCGTTGACGGTGTCCTCGTCGAAGCTCGCGATCTCGAGCATTTCCTGCATCGGCACGTAGG
>JAYTHL010000595.1:0-2449 GCA_043732605.1 Rhizobacter sp.
GCCAAGGGTGGCACCGTGTTCCATCCGGCGGGCACCTGCCGCATGGGCGGCGACGCGCACTCGGTCGTCGACGAGCGCCTGCGCGTGCGCGGGGTCGCGGGCCTGCGCGTGATCGACGCGTCGGTGATGCCGCGCGTCGTCTCGACCAACACCAACGCAGCGGCGATCATGATCGGCGAGAAGGGCGCTGCGCTCGTCCTCGAGGACGCGGCCGGCTTCGGCGCCGCAGCGCGCGCGGGCGAACCGACGACCGTCGCATGATCCTCGACAACGCCCAGGTGCCGCTCAACGTCCAGCTCGCCGAGCTGTTCCGCCAGCGCATCGTCAAGGGCGTGTGGAAGGAAGGCGACAAGCTGCCCTCGCTCGACAAGCTGGTCGAGGAGTTCGAGGTCGCCCGCGTCACCGTGCGCCAGGCCGTCGATCGCCTGACCCGCGACGGCCTGGTCTCGCCGCAGCGCGGCCGCGGCACCTTCGTCACCGGTGCGCCGCGGCCCGACCGGTGGCTCCGCGTCGAGACCTCGCTGCGCAACCTCGCCGACGTCTACCGCGACACCCATCCGTCGATCCTCACCATCGACGAATCGTCGACGCGCAGCCCGCGTCTGGCCGAGGCCGACGGCGTCGCCGCGCCGCAGTACGCCTACATGCGCCGCGTCCACTCGCACGAAGGGCGGCCGTACTGCGTCATCGACATCTGGCTCGACGCCGGAATCTTCGCGCGCCATCCGCGGCGCTTCCGCAGGGAGACGGTGATCCCGCTCCTGATGTCGATGCCGACGGTGAAGATCGTGACCGCGCGCCAGGTGCTCACGATCTCGACTGCCGACCTCGAGGTCGCGCGCCATCTCGGCGTCAGCGTCAACGCGCCGGTGGCCGAGGTGCGGCGCGTCTTCACCGGGCCGAAGCGGCGCGTGATCTATCTGGCCGAGGTCACGTACCGCGGCGACTTCGTCCATGTGGAGTTCAACCTCAAGTCTTGACGCCGGCGGTCACCGTGTCACGAGCCTGCGCCGCTTCGCCCAGCCGAGAGCGACGAGGCCGAGGCCGATCAGCGGCAACGTCTCCGGCTCGGGCACTGGCGTGATCGCGGCGAAGAGCCCTGCCGTCTCGCCGTTGATGCCGTCGAGGAAGTAGAGCGTGTTGGCGTCGCCGCCGTTGCCCGCGCCGCTGCCGAACATGAAGCCCCAGAGGCCGCCCGCCGTGTTGCCCGCGCCGACGTCGATGCCGATCGAGCCCTTGAACGCGCCCGTCACCGCATCGAAGGCGTTGATCTTGCTCGTCGCGAAGCTGAAGTTGCCGACCAGCAGATCGCCGCCGAACTCGCCGAAGCCGGCCGGCGCGAGCGCGAGAGCCCACGGCGAGGCGAGCTCGCTGCCGGTGACGATGCGCTGCAGGAAGGCGCCGGTCTCGTCGAAGACGCTGACGAAGCCCGCGCCCGGCGCGGCGCCGCGTTGTGCCGCGAGACCCGCCGGCGCGTACGTGACGTAGACCTTGCCACCGATGTCCTGGATGCCGAACGGCACGAAGCCCGCCGGCAGGTTCGGATCGACGAACGCGCCGGCCAGGCTCACCGACGCGAAGCTGCTGTCGAAGACGTTGATCGAGCCGCTGCCGGCGTCGTTGGCGGCGTAGAGGCGGGTTCCGGCGGCGTTGATCGCGAGGCCCGTGTAGACCGCGCCCGGAGTCGTCACCATCGCTGTCGACGACAGCCCGCCGGCCCAGCCCGAGATCTGCCCGTTGAGGTCGGCGAAGAGGAAGCGCGACGACGTGCTCGCCGTTCCCGGCGTGAGCTGGAACGAGGCGGTGTTGGTGTTGTTGACCTGGCCGGTCGGTCCTTGCGGACCGGCCGCCGTCTTCGGGATGCCGACGAAGCCCTGCGCGTTGACGGCGGTCACCGCGCTGACGTTGGTCTTGCCCGTCACCGCATAGAGCGTGCTGGTGTTGGTGCCCTGGTTCGAGACCCAGAACGGGCTCGTCGGACTGCGCGAGATGCCCCAGGGGTTGATCAGGAGCGGATCGGTGATCGTCGCCAGCCCCGGGATGCTCGACACGAGGTTGGTCTGCAGGAAGGCGGCCTCGGCCGGCAGCGCCAGGCCGATGGTGGCTGCGGCCAGAGCCGCCAGTCGCGCGACGCGCACGGAGAGGATCGACGGCGATCGCGATGTCTTTCTCATGTCTGATCTCCTGGAAGTCGAGGAAGCCCCGAATTCCAGGAGACGACGGTCCGGCCGCGTTTATTCCACGCGCACGAACTTCTGCGCGCGCTTGCCGGTGTCGACCTCGCCCGCGTAGAGGTTGCCCTTCGAGTCGATCGCCAGGTCGTGGACCCAATGGAACTCGCCCGCATAGCGCCCCGGCCGGCCGAGCCGGCCCAGCACCTCGCCGGTGTCGCGACGCACCGTCAGCACCTGGTTGTTGCGGCCGTCGGCCATCAGCAGCCACTGCTGGC